>JBEKXM010000648.1:0-2731 GCA_049512115.1 Tepidisphaeraceae bacterium
GGTGCGGCTCCAAATCCGCGGCGGTGATTTCGCGAATCTGCCGAATCCTCCAGATGTCGCACATGACGCAGCGGCAATTGCAGCGGCTGTGGGGCATGATCACGAGAACGGGTAGCTCGCGAATCACGTGAGCGGTAGGAAAGTTCTCGGGAATGACTGCGGAAGGCAGGTTCTGTGGGGTCATGCTAAACCTTTTCGAACACCAGCAGGGTGTGATCCCCGAGGGCGCGAAACCCAGGCCATCGGCCGAGGAGCGGGTCAATCCAGGCGGCCAGCTTAAACAGCCGGGAGAAGCGCATCGCCCACGGTTCCAGGTAGGATGGTGGTACGGCGACGCCCACGCCTTTCCAACTCAGCAGGCGAAAGTGCGGTGCGAAGTCCCGGCGCAGTGATCCAACGGAAGGGTAGCGAACAAGCACGCGGTGCCCTGGTGCGACTTTAGCAATGACGCCCTCGTCGCGCAGCCGCCGGAACGCTCTTTTGATGTCACCCTCAAGCATGTACCAAACCATTTCCCAAAGGCAGTAGCGGCCGAATAAGCAGAAGATCATCCTGCCGCCCGGCCTCACTACTCGCGCCAGGTTGAGGGCCACGCTCGGCAAGTCAGCCACGCAATTCAGACCTGAAAAATTCGAAAGCACGCCGTCGTATAGTGTGTCCGCTGCGAGTTGACCAATCTCCTCAATCGGCAGCACGCTGAGGACAACGCGATTCCGATAAGCCGATGCTGCCAATCGCCGCCGAGCTACGGCAACCATTTTTGCCGACGCGTCGCAGGCATCGACATTCACTCCCCGAGCACCGAGGTGCAGCGCATCCACGCCGGTTCCGCAATTGATTTCCAAAACCCGATGCCCTGCGCAAAACAGCCGGTCCATTTCCAGCCAAACCGATTTACGCTGCGCCCGGCCGATCAGGGAATTCGTGAAGAGGTCGTCGTACTGGTCCGCCACGCCATCGAATGGCTCGGTTCTGCGAGTTGGGGATGGGTTGGTAATGGTATTCGTCCTCGTCGTCAAGCCTCCACTTCCTGGGCGGCGGACTTCATTCCCTCCTGCGCTTGTTCGATTTTTTGGCGCAACTCGGCCGCGAGCAGGTCGTCCGTCCGGAGGTCCGAATTCAACAGTCTATTCAGGTCCACCTCCGCGCGCAGAAGCCGGTCGGCGTGCTGGTAATAACGCCGGGAGTGCCGGCCGCGAATCTGGAAATCGCGATCGGAGCTTTCCACCCAGTTCTGACGACCCACGACGTGGTCCTTGACCTCCTCGAAATAGGCAGTCCCTCGAATGGGATACGCAACGGTCGTCAGGAAGACGTCTGGATTCGACACCTTGACGTGCTGGATTGTTGCTTGGATATCGTCCGGTTCCTCGCCTTCGTAACCCCACATCAAAAACATGCCGGTGGCGATGCTCCGGGACTTGCACAGACTCACCGCCCTTTGCACCTGCTCGACGGTCACGCCCCGCCGCATCGCGTCGAGCACGCGTTGGGAACCGCTTTCCGACCCAATCCAGATGCGGAAACAATTCAATTCCGCCAGCAGGTCCGCCACGCGCTCATTGACGCGGTCAGCTCGAGAAATGCACTCGAAGGGAATCGAGAGGCCGCGGCGTTTCATTTCAGCGGCAAATTGCTCCAGCCAGCCGTGATGAATGGTAAAGACGTCGTCGGCGAACCAAAGCATGTCCGGACTATAGCGCTCGAGAATCCATTCCAATTCGTCAGCCACGGAAGCCGCCTTCCGCCGGCGATGGGTTTTGCCATAAACTTCGTGGCTGCACCATCGGCATTCGTATGGGCACCCCCGGGCGGTAATCATGGAAACTGAACCGGCGCCATGATGTTGCCGCCAGGTTTCAAGATAGCGTTCGATGGAAATGGATTCGCGACTGGGCCAAGGTTGAGCGTCAATGTCAGCAATCTGGGCGCGAGGAGGAGTGCGCTGCGCCGGCCCGTCTTCCCCGCGGAAGGCAATGCCGTGGACGCGGCTCAGGTATTCCTTGGACCCGCTCTTCAGGATGGGCAACAACTCCGCCAGAGTAACCTCGCCTTCGCCGAACACCACCACGTCGGCGCCCGCGGCCAAATACTCTTCTGCGTAAGCTCCCGGTTCAGGCCCCCCCACCACTGTCTTCCAACCCGCGTCTTTCGCGGCGCGCAGCATGCGGACAACGCTGCCCCGCGTCATAAGATTGGCATAGAGGCCCAGGACGGAGGGGCGCTCGCTCGAGAGATGTTTTTGAAACTCAGACCAGGACGAGAAAGTGGTGTCAAACACTTCGACGTCGAACTTCCGCGCCCGCAAGTGTGACGCGAGGTAGAGAATCCCCAGTGGCGGGTAGGGCTTCATGATCTGAAGCTCCTTGGGATCGTCGGCCAGGAAGAAACCGTGAGTAAGAAGGCAGTCCATAAACGACCGGTCTTGGTTGCCGTTAACCGCAGAGGCGCAGAGACGCGGAGGATAACAAAGAGCAGTTATTCATTTCGAATCTCAGCGTCTCTGCACTGCTAATCGTGAAAATCTCTGCGCCTCGCGCAGATATTGTGCCGCGGGCATCCCTGCCCGCGCAGGAGACATCGCCAGGATGGCGATGCCACGTTTTGGTTGCCGCCCCTACGCAAATACCGGCAGAAGTGTCGCATCGGCGTTGCGGCACGTCTGTTCCAGTTGTTCCACTCGCCTCCAGAGCTCGTCTCTGGCCTGCGCATCCCTGGGGCCGGGTCGACT
>JBEKXM010000649.1:0-2728 GCA_049512115.1 Tepidisphaeraceae bacterium
GACTTGCAATTCCGCCTTGCTCATCAGCAGGTTGACGCGCTGGGTCAATTTGTGGTGATAGTCGTCGATCACCGTGGGCGCCCGCTTTTGGATTTCCGCCAAGTGCGACGCGATCAGCCGCGAATGCTTGAGCAGGTCGGCCATGAGGGCCTGGCCCTCGCGGCCGCGCATGGCCGTGAGCTTGCCGATGGCGGTCGAGGTCAGCTCGCGGATGACCTTCCCATGCCGCGCGATTTCGTCGGTGTCGTCCCGCGGTTCCTGGCAGACCCCGGGAAGCTGCACCAGGCTCGCCAGGTCGATCTGCACGATCTTGTCCAGGCCCCGCACCTGTTGGAGCTGTTCCAGATACGCCGTCAGGGCCCGGACGTTGATGTGATACGCCGCCTCGGCGCTGTCGGTGCGCATTTTGAGGATGTAGGTGATCGAGCCCCGCCCAAGCCCCTCGCGCAACAGCGTTTCCAGCTCCGGTTCCATTCCGCTGACGTGGTCGGGGAGCTTGATGATGGATTTGAAAAATCGGTTGTTCAGCGCGCGGATTTCCACGGCGTAATGCGTCCCGTCGCGCTCGGCGCTGGCGTCTCCAAATCCGGTCATGCTGACGATCATTCGATTTGCGTCCGTGAAGGGTTTAGCGGCTCATTTTCCGGCGGAGTCCTCATTTCCCGTTGGTCGGCGACGCCGGCGCGCCGGCCGGTGCGTGTTGCGCTTGCTGGGCCTGTTGCGTGGGCTGCGGCTTGTTCATCGCGTCGCAAATCAGGTTGAGCACCACGGCCAATATCACGAAAAGCGCGAAGACGACGCTGGTGGCCCAGGTGAGAACGTCCCCGGTTTTTGCGCCGAACGCCGTGTTGCCGCCCGCCCCGCCGAACGCCCCCGAAAGTCCACCGCCTCGACCCTTCTGTACCAGCACCAGCAGAATCATGATGAAGCAGAAGAACAGGAAGATCGGCAAGAAGATCCAGTAAAGAACGAGCATGGCTTCTCCGTGAGATTACAGTGCGGCGGAGGGCTGGCCCTCCGCAGCGGCGGCGATGGCGAGGAAGGCGTCCGCCTTCAGCGACGCCCCGCCGATCAGCCCGCCGTCTATGTCCGCCTGCGACAACAAGCCCCGGGCGTTTTCGGGTTTCATGCTGCCGCCGTATTGTATTCGCACCCGATCGGCAAAATCCTTGTTCCATGATTTGCCGACGTGCTGGCGAATGAACGCGTGGACTTCCTGGGCCTGTGCGTCCGTGGCATTGCGGCCGGTGCCGATCGCCCATACCGGTTCGTACGCGATCACCAGACGCTGCGGATCCTGCATGGCCGGCGTGAGTTCCTCGAGCTGCCGCTTGACCACGTCAAACGTCTGCCCGGCGTCGCGCTGCTCGATCTTTTCGCCGACGCAGTGGACGAGCGTGAGCCCGCCGGCATAAATCGCCTGGGCTTTGCGGGCCACCAGCGCCGACGACTCGCCCAGGACGTGCCGCCGCTCACTGTGCCCGGCCAATACGAATTTCACGCCTAAGTCCTTCAGCATTTCGACGGAGATTTCGCCCGTGAAGGCGCCGTTCTTTTCAAAATAAACGTCCTGCGCCCCCAGGAGCAGCGAAGAACCCGCGATCGCCTGGCCGACCGCGTCGAGATACACAAACGGCGGGGCGACGCCGAGGCTCACGCCCTTGGGCACGCCCTTGGTCACGGCCTTGGCCAACTCAACGGCGCCGGACCTGGCGGTGTTCATTTTCCAGTTGCCGGCGATAAACGGGGTGCGGGTCATGGCGGGATTGCTCCTGGGTTCTTTTGGTTAGGTTCGGACGGACTCGGCCGATTCGGCGAATTCCTTGTGGAAGATCGCCGCGATCTTATGCAATTGCACCATCAATTCCCTGAACGTTTCCGGCAGCAGCGCCTGGGCCCCGTCGCATTGCGCTTCACTCGGACAGTAATGGACTTCGACGATAATTCCGTGAGCGCCGGCGGCCATTCCCGCGGCGGCGATGGCCGGAACGTAATCGCGTTTGCCGGCGGCGTGGCTGGGATCGACGATGATCGGCAGATGCGTCCAGCCCAGCGCCACCGGAATGCTCGTGATGTCCAGCGTGTATCGCACCGAGTCCTCGAACGTCTTGATCCCGCGCTCGCACAGCACCACGTTGCGATTCCCCTGGCTCAGAACGTATTCCGCCGACAGGAGCCAATCCTTGACGGTGGCGGCAAATCCGCGCTTGAGCAGAACGGGCTTTCGCGTTTTGCCCACCTCGCGAAGGAGGTCGAAATTCTGCATGTTGCGGGCGCCGATCTGGAAGCAATCGACGTATTTTTCCATTGGCTCGACCTGCCGGGTGTCCATGACCTCGATGCAGACCGGCATGCCCAGTTCGTCGCCGCATTCGCGCATCCATTGCAGCGCCGGTACGCCCAGGCCCTGGAAGGAATAGGGGCTGGTTCTCGGTTTATAGACCCCGCCGCGAAGAATGGTCGCCCCGCCGTCGCGCACTTCGCGGGCGATGCGATTGAGCATCTCCTTGCTTTCGACGGCGCACGGCCCGGCAATGCAGGCGGCGTGATTGGCGCCGATCTTCACCTTGGGCACCGACCCGCCGCCTATTTCAACGACTGAGTCATCTTCGTGGAACTCGCGGCTGGCGAGCTTGTACGGCTTCATGATCGGGACGACTTTTTCCACCCCGTCCAGCGACGCCAGATGGTTCTGGTCGATCAGCCCTTCCTCGCCCACCGCGCCGAT
>JBEKXM010000650.1:0-2727 GCA_049512115.1 Tepidisphaeraceae bacterium
TTCATCCACTTGTCGTCCTTCCAGAAGTCGAACAGCGAATGCTGCGAATCGCGCAGCCAGGGATCGAGGACCGCCACGTTGCGGAACACGTCGTGATGGTCGCGGGCGACGGACAGCGCGATCAGCCCGCCCATGGACGAACCGGCGATGGCCGTGTTTGCCCGGTCGGGCAGGGTGCGATAGGCGTGGTCGATCATCGGTTTGACCTCTTCGGCGATAAAGCGCCCGTAGAGCACCCCGCGCCCCGGATCGCCGGCGGGGGTCTTATCAAACGGCGTAAACTCGGCCGTGCGATCGGGGGAGTTGTAAATCCCCACGATGATTACGGGCTGAATCTTCTTCTGGCCAATCAAATTCTGCGCCGTCTCATCCACGCACCATTCCACGCCGGCGAAGGCCGTCGAGCTGTCGAACAGGTTCTGTCCGTCCTGCATGTACAACACCGGATAATGCCGATCGCCGGCCGATTCGTAATCCGGCGGCAGATAGACAATGATCGTGCGGCTATTGCCAAGGAGCTTGGACTCGAATTTCTTGTGCAGACGGAAATTGCCGGTGAGCGTGACCTTTCCAGGTATGGATTTGCCGGCATCGACCCAGGTCAGCACGGTGGATTCAACGACTTGTCCCGGTTCTCCGGTAAACGGATGATCGGGGATATCCGCCCCATTCTCGCCGCGCTCGACGGTGCCCCAGGTGCCGCGCGTCACCTTGAATTTGTGCGGAATCCCCGAGAGCAAATCGACGGTGGCATGATATCGCCCATCGTCGCCGCGGTGCATCGGCACGCCGGCGGCATCCCAAGTGCCCAACTCCGGCGTGTCCCCCGACAAAAAAAGCGTCTGGTCCGGCGGCGTTTCGGGCGGAACCTTGATGGAAAACTCGACCGGAATGACCTTCTGGCTTTGGGCCCATTGCACGTACTGGTCCGCGACCGCCCGGCTTTGCTTGGCGCTATTCAGCACCCACCCGCCGATCCCCGCCAGTGCGATCCCAAGCAGCACGACAAACACCAACAGTGTCTTTCTCATGATGTATTCTCCAAACGGGCTTGCCATCCGCCAGCCGCTTTCCGCCGCCGCAAACCAGGGTCCCGATCCAGGGATTATAACAAGTTGCGGCGATTTTCACTCTTCTACCAACAGTTCCCCGCCGCTCATTTCCTGTCGATTTCCCATCAACCGGGAAAATCCCGGCTCGATTCACTTGCCAGACCCGCGTTTCCCGATAAGGTACTTGCACAAAGGAGTTACGCAATCCCACCGAGGTTTCACGGATGAACCGGATCGCTTGCGCTGTTTTCGCCGTTCTGATCGCCCTGCTAACGGCCGTTTATCCCGCGCGCGGGGAGCTGGCGGCGGACATTGGGCAGGTGTTGAACGACAAACTCCTGGCCCGGGCGGCCGTCGGAATCGACGTGGTGCGGATGGGGAAATCGGCGGACGACGTGGCGTGCGTCTATCGCGCCAACCCGACCCTCCCGCTCGTGCCGGCCAGCAATTTGAAGGTCGTCACGACCTCGGCCGCGCTCGAGCGGCTTGGAGCCGATTTCAAATTCCGAACCCTGCTACTCTATCACAACGCGGTAGGCGAAGCCTCCGCTGCGGTAGGCGAGGCCTCCGCTGGAGATCTGGTGCTCGTCGGCGACGGCGATCCGACTTTCGGGGATGCTGAATTGCTTAAAAAAGTCGGCTGGGATGTGGATACCGTTTTCAAGACCTGGGCGGTTGGCCTGGCCAGGAGGCAATTGCTCTCCGTTCACGATCTGCTTGTGGATGACAGCGTGTTCGACGACGAATTCCTGCATCCCAATTGGCCGGCCGATCAGACCCAGAAGCGATACGTCGCCGAGATCGCGGGTTTGAATCTCAACGCCAATTGCATCGACGTTTACGTGCGCCCGGCGGGGTTCGGAAGGCTCGTGGATTTCTCCACCGATCCATCCACGGCGTACGTCACGATCAAGAATAGCTGCATCGCGGGGAGCGAAAATTCGGTCTGGCTCTCGCGCCAGCCGGAGACGAACGATCTGGTTCTCCGCGGCATCGCCCGCTCGGCCAACGACGTGCCGGTCTGGGTTACCGTTCACGATCCGCCCCTGTATGCCGGGACCGTCCTGGCCGAGTCGCTCAAAGCCGCCGGCATCGCCCTGACCGGACAGGTCAGGCGCGACCGCACGATGCGCGAGGCTTACTTCAAGCCCGCCGCAGCCAACGATCGGTCCTGGATTCTCCTGGCCGTTCACGAAACGCCGCTGACCAGCGTCATCGACCGCGCCAACAAGGACAGCATGAACCTCTACGGCGAATGCCTCTGCAAACGCCTGGGCTTCGCCAGATACGGCCAGGGCACCTGGCGCACGGGCACGGCAGCCGTGGGCGATTTCCTCAATTCACTGCAAATCCCCGCGTCGCAATATACCCTGGACGATGGCTGCGGATTGTCCAAGAACAACGCGGTCAGCGCCCATCTGATGGTCGCCGTCCTCACCCACGATTATTTCAGCGTCAATTCCGCGGCGTGGATGGCGTCGCTGGCGGTCGCCGGCGAAGACGGCACCCTCGCCGAGCGGTTTCACGGCTCCGATCTCCGCGGCCGCGTCATCGCCAAGACCGGTTTCGTCAATGGCGTGAGCTGCCTCAGCGGCTACCTCCGCGCCAAGGACGACAATTGGTATTGCTTCAGCATTCTCTTCAACGGCATCCCCGAAGGCTCCAACAGCGGCGC
>JBEKXM010000651.1:0-2720 GCA_049512115.1 Tepidisphaeraceae bacterium
GCGTCTGGCTTCCGGTCCCAAACACGGTCAGCGGCTCATTGCGCAGCGCCTGGCGGATGAAGCTGATGACCACCCGCCCATCGTACGGGTCCATGCGCGGGCCGTAGGTGTTGAAGATGCGGATGATCCGTGTATCGAGCTTCCGCTCGCGGCTGTACGCCATCGTGCAGGCCTCGCCGAATCGCTTGGCCTCATCGTACATGCTCCGCAGGCCGATGGGGTTCACGTTTCCCCAATAATCCTCCCGTTGCGGATGGACTGCCGGGTCGCCGTAGCATTCGCTGGTGCTGGCCATCAGAAAACGCGCGTTCTTCGCCTCCGCCATCTCCAGCAGGTTCCACGTTCCCTGGCTGTTCACCTTCAGCGTCGCCACCTGATGCTGGACGTACCCGATCGGGCTGGCCGGCGAGGCCAGGTGGTAGATCCGCTCCAGGCTCCCGTCGATTTTCACCCCCTGGATGACGTCCGCCTGGATGAACGTGAAGCGCACGTTGCCGCGGAGATGCGCAATGTTCTGGGGCTTGCCGGTGATGAAGTTATCGACGCCGACGATCTCGTGCCCCTGATCCAGGAGATAATCCGTCAGGTGCGAACCGAGAAATCCCGCGGCGCCGGAGACTAAAACACGCATATTGCGAATCAGTACTGGATATCCATCACCTCGAGGTCCACGAGGCGCCATGGCGGCGGGAAATCGGAATCGACCCGTCCGGTTCCTTCCCAGGTGACGTAATAACCGTTGTTGTAGCTCGTGCCGTAATCGCTGCTGGACTTGACGTTCCCATACACGCCCACACGCGTCACGTCGTGCGCCGCGTCGTAATAGGCTTCAAAATGCACCTTCTCATCGAATCGCGCCGTCTTTGGATACGTCAGCTTCTTCATCACCAGGTCCTGGCTCTCCGGCGCCAAATCCATCTTCCAGGTGTCCGGCACGTTGATCGGCGAGACGCTCCGCGCGTCGCTGGCGCGGCCGGTCGGGCCGTTGATGCCCGCCGAAGGCCCGGCGCCGGCGCAGCTCGCCAACAAGATCAAACCCAGGATTCCCGCTATTCGCACCATCGACGTGCCATCGTGCTCAAATCAATCGGAAAACCGCGATCGAATGATGGTCAGGACCGCCTTGATCCCGTCCTTCCAGGTGATTTTCTTACCCTCTTCATAGCTGCGGCCATAATACGCAACCCCCACCTCGTAAATCCGCAGCCGCGGCCGGAACTTCGCGATCTTCGCCGTCACCTCCGGCTCAAACCCGAACCGATTGCATCTCAATTCGATCCGATCCAGCACCGATTTGCGGAATACCTTGTAACAAACCTCCATGTCCGTCAGGTTCAGATTCGTGAACATGTTGCTGAACGCCGTCAAAAACTTGTTCCCCATCGTGTGCCAGAAATACAGCACCCGATGCGGCTCGCCGATAAACCGGCTTCCATAAACCACGTCGGCTTTGTCATCCGCGATCGGCTGCAAAAGACGCGGGTAATCTTTCGGATCATATTCCAGATCGGCATCCTGGATCAGCACCACGTCTCCCGCCGCGTGCTTGAACCCGTCTCGCAGGGCGGCGCCCTTGCCTTGGTTCACCGGCTTGTGAAAAACCCGAATCTCCGTGTCGGGGAAAAGATCCTTCAACTGATCCAGCTTCCGCCCCGTCCCATCCGTGGAGCAATCGTTCACAATGATCAGCTCCCGCACCAGCCCCTTCGGCAGCGGGGCCGCCACCACCAGTCCCACCAGCCGTTGGATCGTCGTCTCCTCGTTGTAAACCGGAATGACGATCGAGACCTTCGTGATGGCGACGGCCGGCCCGCGCAACGGGTCATCACTTGAGACCCCGACCGCCGTCGCGGCCGCGGCCGCCTGCGGTTCAAGCCTTTGGGCTTCCATCGTCATCGTGTCACAAGCCATTTGTCAAAACGCGGTTGAATCCTACAGACCTTCGGCTAAAACTCAATCGGCGCTTTTCGCGCCCTCCGCTAGGGTGCGTGATATTTTCTGCGCAGGATTTCCCCCTCCCCATGTACTCAGGGGGAGGGTTGGGGTGGGGGTCGAAGGTCGATTGGCCCACGAAACCACCGCCCTGGCCCTCCCCCGGAGTACCAGGGGAGGGGAAGAAGATGGCTCGCAGAAAGTGGCACGTACCCTCCGCTACGTCCGAATAAAAAAACATCGGAAGCGTGCATTTTAGTCAATCCGGCACCCTCCCCCCATTTCGGACGCGGACGGGCAGTAGGTCAGTCCGGATTTCTTGGCAAAAATCTCATGTGCCATAGGTATTCGCGGCGAGAACAAGGCCAGCCCACCACGCCAGGAAGGTGAAGACCACAACGAGCAGCCAGCGGTCAGAAGAAAGCCCGGGCAACGCGCCCCCCCCATGTGGCCGTAGAATGCGACGAAACAACCACCAGCCAATCACCGGCGGCAAGAGAAGCGCCAAGGTAGGATTCAGATGCCCCCAGATATAGTATTCCGAGGCCGATTGAAGGATCGCAACGCCTAAGACCAATGGAGTCTTCCCAAATATCTCCCGCCAATTCGTCGGCCAAAACGGGCGTACTTCCATCCCTTTCACTGTACCATTAATCGGGATTGCGAAAAACGCGCGTAGTTTCTCTGCCGAGTGCGTCTTGGCAAATGCAAAGGCGAAATGCGCAGATGCATGGGAGGCGGGAGAAACCCCATAAGGCCCCAAGCTGTTTTTCCCGCCTTCCCTGCAA
>JBEKXM010000652.1:0-2704 GCA_049512115.1 Tepidisphaeraceae bacterium
CGCAAATGCATGTCCAGCAGGATCACGTGCGGGCGGAATTTCTCGGCGGTGATGCCGGCGGCGAAACCGCCCTTGGCAACCTCCACCTCGTACTTCGCCTCGTCCTCGAGGATCTTTTCCAGGACCTCGACTATGTCCTGCTCTTCATCGACGATCAGCACGCGTGTGCCCCCCGTCATCAGTCCGTTCAACGGCATCCCGTGCATCTTCATGAATCGGATCAACTGATTCAGCGGAATGCGCCGGTCCTTGCTTCCGGGAATCCGGTATCCGTGCAGCGCGCCGCTGTCGAACCATTTGCTGACCGTGCGCGGGGCGACGTTGCAGATTTTGGCGACCTCGCCGGTCGTCAGCACGTCTTTGATCTTGGTTGTGGCGTTCATGGCAATTTCTCCCTGGCCGAAACGGCGGCCCAATTCGCCGTCGCTTGGGTTATACCGGCGGCCGTTAGGAAGCCGCCAACATCTCCTTTATCGACTTGCCGTCTACAACCTTTAGACCAGCCGCGCAGTTTCTGCCGATTGGCCCGCCTGCATTAGGAAAACTGCGTTTATTGGACGCCCGAAATGCGACGAACCCCGGGTTCGCGTTCTATCACAAGCCCTTACACCCCATTTTACAGCTAAATGACCTTCGAAAACCATGGAAAAACGGGGCACGTCATCCGGGGGTCGCTTTATTTCTGATTTCCGGTCGCTATCGTTTGCCATTTTGGGTCAGTGGGTCAGTCCCACTCCCGAAAGCCCACGGATGGCTATCCGTGGGATCTTCTGGCCCAAGGAGCCATTCATGAAAATTGCGGTAATGCCCGGCGACGGCGTCGGTAAGGAAGTGGTCCCCGCCGGACTGGCCGTTCTCCAGCAGGCCGCCCGAAAATTCGACTTCAAATATTCCACCACCGATTATCCCTTCGGCGGCGAACACTACCTCAAAACCGGCCAAACCCTTCCCGATTCAGCCCTGAAAGAGCTGGCCGCGCATGATGCGATCCTCTTCGGCGCCGTCGGCGTCGACCCGCGCGGATCGCAGCAAATCCCACAGGGGATTCTCGAAACCGAAATCCTTCTCAAAATGCGCTTCGAGCTGGACCAGTACGTCAACCTGCGCCCCACGCGCCTGCTGCCCGGCGTTCCTTCCCCGATCCGTGTGGCCAGCCCCGACGACGTCAACATGGTCATCGTCCGCGAGAACACCGAGGGCCTTTACTGCGGCAACGGCGGGTTCCTCTACAAAAACACGCCCCACGAAGTCGCCAACCAGATCGAAGTCACCACCCGCCGCGGCGTCGAACGCTGCATCCGCTTCGCCTTCGACTATTGCAAACGCTTCGGCCGCAAAAAAGTCACCCTCGTCGCCAAAACCAACGTCCTGCGCTTCGCACACAACCTCTGGCTCCGCGCGTTTGAGGAAGTCAAAACCGATTACCCCGGCATCCAGACCGATTACCACCACGTCGACGCCTGCACCATGTACATGGTGACCAAGCCGAAAATCTACGATGTCATCGTCACCACCAACATGTTCGGCGACATCATCACCGACCTGGGCGCCGCCATTCAGGGCGGCATGGGCATGGCCGCCAGCGGAAACCTGAATCCCACCCGCCAGGCCGCCAGCATGTTCGAGCCGGTTCACGGCAGCGCTCCCGACATCGCCGGGAAAAACCTCGCCAACCCCATCGCCACGTTTTTCTCCGTGGCCATGATGCTGGATTTCCTGAACCAGTCCGCCGCCGCCGCCGCGATCGACGACGCCTGCCGCGCCGTCGTCGCCGATCCCAAAAATCACCCCCGCGACCTCGGAGGAACCGCGACGACAACCCAAGTGACCGAAGCCGTTCTGGCAAAGCTATGACCCCTCTTTGCGCGGCCTGCCCACTTCAGTGGGCAGGTAAATTTCGCCATTCAAATTTCATCTTCCACGTACTTCCACGTTACAATCTCCTCGTCCCGATCAGGGCCAAGCGCATGTCCTCGGACCCCTCCGATTCCGCTTACGACCTCGCCCCCGTCCCTAGGCAGCGCCCGCGCAATACGCCGCCTCCGCTTCCGCAACCCGTGCCCCTCACCTATCGGCGAATCGCGCCGGCCAACGCCCCTCCCGAGCAGCCGGAGCAGCCGCGGCAAGTCCACAAACTTTCATTTTCCGAGCACCTTTACTACTGGCTACGAAGGCTCGGCTGCGCCGTCATTATTCTGCTTGGCGTGGGTTGGCTCCTGCTGATGAACCACTTCCACAACAACAGCATTGTGGCCATGTCCATCGGCTTCGGCCTCATCGGCACCGGTTTCGCGCTGTTCCTGTTCTCCGGCCCCACCGACGCCGAAAAACGCGGATACCATTTCTGAGGCCGCGGGTGGTTTGGACTTGCGACGGTCCCGTCCTAGAATCAGGCAAATGCCCGAAGAAATCATCATCATCGGCTCCGGCCCGGCGGCGTGGACCAGCGCGGTTTACGCCGCCCGCGCCAATCTCAATCCCCTGCTCTACGAAGGCGCCATCAGCGAGGAAAACCGCCTCAAGGGCACGCTTCCCCTCGGCCAACTCAACAGCACCACCGACGTCGAGAATTTCCCCGGATTCCCCAGCGGAATCCTCGGCCCCGATCTGGTGGATGCCATGCGCCAGCAGGCCCTGCGATTTGGTACCCGCGTCGTCACCGAGGACATCGTCAAGGTCGATTTTTCCAGCCGCCCGTTTGCGA
>JBEKXM010000653.1:0-2700 GCA_049512115.1 Tepidisphaeraceae bacterium
CCCTGCGCGACATGACCCGCATCCTTGATTCCAAGCCATCCGTCATGGGGGCTTTCGCCGACGCCCAGCAACAACGCCGCGGCGGCGCGACGTTCAACGGCCTTCTCAAGAGCCAGCCTGCCAAGGGCATCATCATGTGCGGCATCGGCGAGAAAGGCGCGGCTATCACCATTATCTACGACCGCGCCGACGCTCCGAAGTCTGATTGGGCCAAGCTGACCGCCGCACTTCCTCTGGACCTCCAGATGCAGACACAGTCCTTCGGGGATGGCGCGGGCACCATCAGCATTCCCCCGAAATGGAAGATCACCAGCGCGAGCAACATCGGCTCCGTCTTCGTCGAAGGCCCCGCCCAGCAAGCCGTGAGTCTGGGCCTCGGCATGGAAGTTCTCACCCCTGATTCCATGGGTGCGTCCGTGCAGAACCAACTCGCGGCGAGCGGCCAATTGACCCCCGTGATGCGCATACTCGTTGCACCATTCACCGGCCCGACCGAAGCGCTGAAAAACCTCACGCCTCAACTCAGCGAGATGTCGCAGGCCCGCGGCGGACCTGCCATCAGGCTCGATCAAATCCTCCAAGCCGACCCCGTCCAGCCGCAATTCCCCAGCGGCCAGGCCGCCCGCATTTACTACAAGACCACGCAGTCCCTCAACGGCCAGAGCACCGTTTTCCGCGCCTGGGTGCAATTGGAATGTTACCCCGTCGGCAACGGAATGTGGGGCATCTACGCATGCACCGTCAGCGGCCCCGACTCCACGTTCGACGCGAACTTGCCGATCATGCTCGACATCGCCAAGTCCTGGAAACTCAACGACGCCGTCGTCGCCCAGCACTCCCAGCAGAACATCGCCGCTTCCAACGCCCGTTTTCAGGCGTTCGAGCAATCCCAGAAGGAAAAGCAGGACGCTTTTGACGACTACTTGGCATCCATCCAGCACAACGAACTGATCCGCGAACGCAGCAACGCCGATTTCGACGAGGTCATCATCGGATACCGCACGGTTTACGACACCGAAACCGGCGAGCACCGCTCGGTGGATCTCGGCAACGTCGACGGGATCGTCAACGCCCTGAACCAAGGCAATCCGGGCCGATACGTGCAGATTCCACTGCGGGATGAGGAATTTCCGCTGCCGCAAGGACGATGAGGGAGGGAAATCAGAAATCAGAAATCCGAAATCCGAATGACGAATCAAGCCCGAAATCCGAATGACCAAACGGAGGCCGCTTCGTCATTGGGGTTTCGGATTTGATTCGTCATTCGGATTTCGGATTTCGGGTTTCCGCGATAGGCTACGTCCATGCGGAATCCACCGGCGATCACGGCCTACCTCGCTCTTGGCGCCAATCTCGGCGATCGCGAGGGAAATATCCGCACCGCGCTTGCGGCAATCGCCGACACCGAAGGCGTCTGGATCACCCGCACTTCGTCGCTTATGGAAAACCCCGCCATCGGCGGACCCGCGGATGCTCCGCCATTTCTCAACGCCGCCGCCGAGGTGAAAACGACCCTCGGCTCGCACGCCCTGCTGCACCGGATAATGGAAATCGAGCAACAGATGGGCCGCATCCGCCGCCGGAAATGGGAGCCCCGCGTCATCGACATCGACCTGCTTCTCTACGGCGATCAGATCATCAGCAGCCAGGAACTGGTCGTCCCCCATCCCCTGATGCACGAGCGCAGATTTGTTCTGGCGCCTCTGGCCGAGATCGCCCCCGAAGCCGTTCACCCAATCCTGCAGATGACGATCGCCGGGCTGCTTCAAAATCTCGACCGGCAACCGCCGACAACAGGATCGTAATGCAGCCGCGAATTATTCGGCGTGCCCTCGAGGGACTCGAGACAGCAGGGGCGTTGTAGACGAGCGGCTCGATCAACCGCACCGCGTTTGGATTTACGAGAAGAAGGATATCCCGTTCCGCCGGTGATCGGCATGGCACTCATCGGGCCTCCGCCACACACCCCATGGTACACAGAAAGCCCCGGAGCGCCGGCCCGCCAGCATTCCGCCCCTCTCTTTCAGGGATAGATTATAGCACGAATTCCGTTTGCAGCAAGGGCTTTCTGGCGCTAGAATAGCGAAAATGGTTTCGGCGTTCTTTTCTAATTTAGCATACTGTTGCGAAAAGGCGCGCTACCAGTGAATTGAAGGGTTTCTCGCGGAATCGTTGGCGTCCGGATCAAACCGGCAGCAAGACGAGCAACACATGCCGATGATCCGTCGTGACCGCCGCTATTTCACGAGCACCGTGACTTCGGCCGCCGTCGCAATGTTGTTATCGTTTGCAGTTCGCAGCGCCGTCAGCCGGAAATAGCGGGCAGTCATCGGGGCTGCGAGCCTTATGACCTGCTGCTGCCGGCTGTTGACGATATTGTCGAAATCCACGTTGTCGTTTGCGATGCTCCAGTTTTTCCCGTCCAGGCTGACCTCAAACCGGGCGCGGGTGATGATCCCGTCATCCCACCGATCCTGACGGGGCGTGTAGCCGAACCCGCAGATCCTGACTTCCTCACCCAGGCCAACGGAGATATGGTGCGGCATCGGATCGACCCCTCCGTTATACCGTGAGTGCCAGATAGTCGCCGGATCATCGTCAATCGCCTTGCTGGCTGCCTCGTTCTCGCTATCCTGCGAATCGCAATCGAGGATCCTCCACTTCGCCTTGGCGAGGCCGAAATCCATTCTCGTCATCGCC
>JBEKXM010000654.1:0-2694 GCA_049512115.1 Tepidisphaeraceae bacterium
TTTTGCGATTGGTCATTAGTCATTGGTCATTTGTCACTTGTCATTAGTGATTGCGCTGCCGCCGCCGCAAGTGACAAATGACCAATGACAAATGACAAATGACCATTGCCCCGTGACACCTTCCCGCCGGCTGTCTACCATGCTCCTGCATGCGGATCGTGAGCTACAACATTCTCGACGGCGGCGAAGGGCGGGCCGAGGCGCTGGCCGAGGCAATTGAATCGCAGCGGCCGGACGTGGTGGTGCTGGTGGAGGCCGACGTGCCGGCGGTCGTGGAGCGGATTGCGGGCCGACTGAAGATGGATTTTCTGCTTGCCGAGGGGCGAAAGCACGGGGCGGCGATTCTGGCGCGCGGGCGGATCGTGGAATCGGTGAACCATTCGCTGTTGCGGAAGGAATTTGCCGATTGCGTGCTGGAGGCCGCCGTGGCAACCGGCGGGGCGGAATGGGTGCTGGGGGCGGTGCATCTGCATCCGCGGGCGCGGCTCGAGGATGAGGCGAAGCGCGAGCGGGAGATCGAGGCGATTCTGGAGATTTTCGCAAATCGCCGGGCCCAGAATCGGCCGCATCTCCTGGCGGGGGATTTCAATGCCAATTCTCCAATCCAGCGGGTGGATCCGGAAAAGTGCAAGCCGCGGACACGCGAGGATATCGCCGCCAACGGCGGCGTATTGCCACGCACGGCGGTCGGGAAGCTGTTGTCGGCGGGGTATGTGGATACATTGCACGCGGTCGTTGGATCGGACGCGGAAACAACTGGAAGTTTTACAACCCGGCATCCAGGGCAGCGCGTGGATTATATTTTTGCGTATGGGATTGAAGCCGGTAGATTCAAAGAAGCGCGGGTGGAGCAGGGTCGGCTGGCGAAAGACGCCAGCGATCATTTTCCGGTGATGGTGGAGATCGATTGAGAAGCCCTGGATGTACATCCGGGGCTTTCGAAGGATGTCCGTGGCAAGCTGGCGCGTATATACCGATTTTTTGAAGCGGAAACAGATCGCGATGCATTTGGCGGCGAAGCTGGGTCGCGGGCGCGGGCAGATGCGATGGCTGGATCAGGTGAATCCACCGCCGGCCGCCAAGGTGCGGCCGGACCTTTCGCACTGGGAGGATCGGGAATTGGCGGCGGTCTGGATCGGCCATGCGACGGTGCTGTTGCGAATTGGCCGAATGACGGTGCTGACCGATCCGGTGTTTGCAAATCGCGTGGGGCTTGGGCTGGGGTTTTTGACGCTGGGCCCGAGGCGGCACATCGCGGCCGCCTTGACCCCGAGGCAATTGCCCAAAGTCGATCTGATCCTGAGTTCTCACGCGCATTTCGATCATCTCGATCGGCCGAGCCTGGCGATGCTGGATCGGAAGACGCCCATCGTGATGGCCGAGAAGACTCGCGATTTGGTTTGGGACCTGGGGTTTCGCAACGTGACGGAATTGCGATGGGGAGAAACGGCGAGATTCAACGGGCTGGCGATCACGGCGCGGCAGGTGGCGCATTGGGGAGCTAGGACGTTTCTGGATAAGCATCGGGGATACAACGGGTATTTGCTGGAATCGAACCGGCGGCGCGTCTTGTACGGGGGGGATACGGCCTACCAGGAATGGTTCAAGGATGCCGGCCCGGTGAATCTGGCGATCTTGGGGATCGGGGCGTACGATCCGTACATTCACGCCCATGCATCGCCGGAACAGGTTTGGATGATGGCGGACCAGATGCGTGCGGATTTTGTAATGCCCGTGCACCACAGCACGTTTCGGCTCAGCCACGAGCCGATGCGTGAGCCGTTGGAGCGGATCATGAACGCGGCGGGGAAGGAAATGGATCGGATCGTTATCCGCGAAGTGGGCGAGACATGGCGATTGGAAAATTGAACCAGGATGAAATAACACGGCGTCCGCTCAGGCATGGGATTGTGCGCACGTTCGCTTTTGCGTTTTCGGGCTTGTGGCATTTGCTGCGGACGCAACGAAACGCGCGGATTGAAATCGCGATCGGGGTGGGGGCGGGCGCGCTGGGGGCGTGGTTGCGGATCAGCCGAGTGGAATGGGCGCTGCTCGCGACCACGATGGCGCTGGTGTTGATTCTCGAGGGTTTGAACACGGCGATCGAGGCGGCGGTCGATTTGGCGATGCCCAAACAGCATCCGCTGGCGAAGGCCTGCAAGGATCTGGCGGCCGGCATGGTGCTGGTGGCGGCGATCGCGGCGGTGGCCGTGGGATTGCTGATTTTGGGGCCGCCATTGTGGCAGAGACTGGTAAAATAGGGCAATCTGTTAAAAAAACCGGGATGACTTGGAATCAGTGCGGGGTTTGCCCTGATAGCTCGCGTATAATGGAGGCGGATACTCAAGGAGCCGTTATGAAAAGGATACTAGCTCTGCTCGTGGTGGTTTTAGGGAGCAGTTCGCTTGCGTTGGCGCAGGCCACGACCATGCCGGCCGTGCAGCAGCCGTTGAAGGTGTTGATCGTACCCTTCCGCCAGATCGGCAACAGCACCGGTCACGAATGGGTGGGCACCGCGATTCAAGAAAATCTCATAACGCAAGCGGCCGGCGATACGGCCATCCAGGCGATGGCCATGAGCGAACCGCTGAACGGCGGGGGACCCGAGGCGCTGGCCGCGGCAAAGAACGCCGGGGCGACGCTCGTGGTATTTGGAACCTACGAGATTTCCGACACCGAGATTCGCGTCAACGG
>JBEKXM010000655.1:0-2690 GCA_049512115.1 Tepidisphaeraceae bacterium
CTCGCCCTCGACGGCCTGCGCTGGTCCCAAATCGCCCAAATCCTCAAAATCAGCCGCAAAACACTCTGGCGATGGAAAACCCAGGACCGCACTTTTCGCCAAGCTCTTGCCGACGCCCGTGCCGAGCGCCACGCTTTCGCCATCGAACGCTGCCAGACTTTCGCATCCCGCGCCGCTTCCGTCCTGGCCAGGTTTCTCGACGACCCCGCCGACAAAACTCGAATGCGCGCCGCCCAGCTTCTCCTCCAGGCCGCCGCTCGTTTCAAGCCCCCGCCCGATTCGCATCCCTTCGTATTACCCGAATATCCCGATCCCCCGCTTCTCACCCCGTTCCCACCCCGCCGCCCCGAGCCGGAACTGGAACCCAAAGTCGGATGATGCGAATTCCATGAATAAACCGCCCACCGTTCTCCCCGGTTAGCCTCGCCACGCGGTAGTGGGTTACTTCCGCAATCCAAAGCCCTGGGAGCTTGCTCCCTGGGCAGGGTGAATAAGGGGAGGGCAAATAAGGGGAGGGCAAATAAGGGGACATTCAAGATTTAGAGGGCAAATAAGGGGACATTCAAGATTTAGGCCGGACATCATAAATCTTGAATGGCCCCTTATCTCCTTTCGCGCTTTTGGGCATAGGGATTGTCTCACTCTTGCGCCGCTGTCGCACTGAATTGTGTTAGCCGGCGTGTCGAGTACGGAGGCTGCGACCGCATCCGACTCGTTTAGAGCGCCGATGCTGTTGGCGTGTCGCGCCGCATCTCCCGCTCCAGCTTCCGCCCCCGGCCCACGATCAGCCGGGCCACCAATGACGTCCATCCCGTCTGATGGCTCGCCCCGCATCCGCGGCCAGTCTCGCCGTGAAAATACTCGTGAAACAGCAGCAAATCCCTCCAATTCGGGTCCTCGGCAAACCGCGGATCGTCCCCATGGCACGGCCGCCGGCCGCTCTTGTCCGGGATGAACGCGTTCATCAGCCGGCTGCCCAACTCGTCGGCGGTTTGTTGCAGAGTCAGCATCTTCCCCGACCCGACCGGACATTCGACCTTAAAACCCTCGCCGTAAAAATGGTGATACTTTTCCAGCGCTTCCAAGAGAATGAAATTCAACGGAAACCAGACCGGCCCGCGCCAGTTGCTGTTTCCGCCGAACAGGCCGGTATCCCCTTCGCCCGGGCAATATTTCACGCCGTATTCCTTGCCGTCGGCGTGGAAGACGTAGGGATGGTCGAGATGGAACCGCGACAGCGAGCGAATTCCAAAGGGCGATAAAAACTCCGATTCATTGAGCAGATATTTCAGCACCCGCTCCAGCCGCTGCTGCGACGGGATCGCCAGCAAATAATGCGTATGGTCGCTGTCCGACGGCTTCATGTAGGAGATGTTCCGGGCCAGGTCTTTGCGGTTGTTCAGGAACCAATCCATGCGCTTGCGGAAGCCCTTGAGCCGGTCGATCAGGCCGCCTTCCAGGATTTCGACGGCAAACAGCGGGATCATTCCCACCATGGAGCGCACGCGCAGGGGATTCGCCCTGCCGTCCATGTAAATCTGGTCGTAATAAAATCCGTCCTGTTCGTCCCACAATCCATTGCCGCCGAGGGTGTTCATGGCATCGACAATGGCGACGAAATGCTCGAAGAACTTGGAGGCGATGTCCTCGTAAACCGGGTCCTGGCGGGCGAGTTCGAGGGCCATCGAAAGCATGGTCGAGCAGTAGAACGCCATCCAGGCGGTGCCGTCGGCCTGTTCCAGCACGCCGCCGGTGGGCAACGGTTTGGAGCGGTCGAACACGCCGATGTTGTCCAGCCCGAGGAATCCGCCGCCGAAGATGTTTTTCCCGCTCACGTCCTTGCGGTTCACCCACCAGGTGAAATTCAGCAGCAGTTTCTGGAACGTGCGTTCGAGAAACATCCGGTCGCGCTGGCCGCGCGGGGCCGTCATCTTGTACACGCGCCAGCACGCCCAGGCATGCACCGGCGGATTCACGTCGGAAAACTCGAACTCGTATGCCGGCAACTGGCCGTTCGGATGCATGTACCATTCGCGCAGCATCAGCACGAGCTGTTCCTTGGCGAATTCCGGATCGATCGTGGCTAAGGTAATCGTATGAAACGCCAGGTCCCACGCGGCATACCACGGATATTCCCACTTATCGGGCATGGAAATAATGTCGCGGTTGTAGAGATGCAGCCAGTCCCGGTTCCGCCCATTCCACCGCGAAGGCGGCGGAGGCGGTTGCTCGGGATCGCCGTTCAGCCAATCCTTAACGATGTATTGATAATACTGCTTGGACCACAACAGCCCCGCGAAGGATTGACGGCCGATCAGCCGCGTTTGGTCCGGCAGCGACTTGGAAAGCCGGCCGTCGTAAAACTCGTCCGCCTCGGCAATTCGCCGGCTGAAAATGCCGTCGAAATCGGCCCCAAATATCTCTGCCGGCGCCGCGTCCTGCGGAAACAGCCGCAACCGCACCACCGCCTCGCCCCCGGCGCTCAGGTCGATCGCATATCGCATCGCCGCCTTCGTCCCCATCTCCGCCGGATTCACCGCTTCCGTCTCGCCATTGACGACGTAACGGTGAAAGGCGTCCTTCACGAAACGCGTGGCATTGGGCGCATCGAACAGCCGCTGAACGTTGGTCTCGTTTTCCGTGAACAGCATCTCCGGCTCCATTCCCCGCGGCTCGGCGACCAGCCGGAA
>JBEKXM010000656.1:0-2677 GCA_049512115.1 Tepidisphaeraceae bacterium
TGGGCTTGATCGACGCGGCGGCGGAACACGCGGGGTATTATCCGGTTGGGACCGAGAAGAAACCGCAGAAGGCCGCGGTGCAGGCCGAGCCAATCGTGGAGCCGGGATTGGATGAAGAGGATGGGGAGCTGACCGTAGCTTGAAAAAGCCCGAAATTCGAAACAAAACCGTTTCGTCATTCGAGTTTCGAATTTGATTCGTCATTCGAATTTCGGGTTTCGAATTTCTCCTTCGTGGTCCTATGCGTTTTTATCTCCGCGCCATCGCCTATTTCCGCGACGATCTGCCGCTGATCCTGAGCTCGCTGGTGCTCATCGGCCTATCCACGCTGGCGGGGCTGTTGCAGCCGTTCGTACCCGCCATACTGGTCGATGCGATCCTTGGAACCAGGGGCAATACGCTTTGGGTCTATCGCTCGTTCTTTCGCTTTGCCCATGCTCTTGGCATCGAACGGGACGATTTGAAACACCAAATCCTTCTGTTGGCTGCGTCGGCAATATTTCTGCGCGTGCTGCAGGAATTGCTGGCCATGTCGCAGCGGCTGATCGGCGTCAACATCGGCTACAATGGACTGATCCGAGTGCGCTGCGACTTGTTCCGCAAGCTTCAGGAGTTGAGTCTGGGGTACCACAAATCCCAGCCGCAGGGAGACGCCATCTATCGTTTGTCCTATGACACCGGCGGATTCCAGACCATCCTCAACGTTCTCATCAACAATGTGCTGGTCAGCGCGATCACGCTGATTGTGATGACTGTCCTGATGCTGCAAATGAACTGGCAACTGACGCTCATCACGCTGTCGGTAGCGCCGCTGTTGCTCTGGACCACCAAGCTATTCGCCGGGTCTCTGAAGAAACGATGGCTGGAGGCGAAAGAAGTGGATATGCGGTTGACCACGGTGATTCAGCGCTCCGTGGCGGCCATTGGATTGGTGCAGGCCTTCGGGCGCGAGGCGGATGAATTCAGTCGATTCCAAACCTCCGTGGAAGACAGCAAACGCGCCAATATTCGCCAGGCTTGGCAGGATTCGTGGTATTGGCTGCTGGTGGGAACGATCTTCGGAGTCGGGTACGCCATCATCTTCGGGTACGGCGGCTGGTCGGTCGTCACGCACTCCAGTGCGACGATGTCGGCGGGAATCCTGTGGGTCTTCCTGTCCTACGTCAACATGGTCTATGCGCCGTTGCAGGCGCTCAGCGGCAGCGGCGCGAGCATCCAGAGCGGTGTCGCCGGCGCGCAGCGTGTGTTCGACGTGCTGGATCGCGACTTAATCATCAAGGATGCGCCCGATGCGGTGCATCTGCATCGGCAACCGCGCGTGCTGAAACTACACACAGTGAGTTTCGACTATCGCGCGGGCGATCCTGTTCTGCGCGACGTCGAAGCGGTCATCCGTCCGGGACAGATGGTGGCATTCGTCGGCTCCAGCGGCGTCGGAAAAACAACGCTGCTGAGTCTTTTGCCAAGGTTTTACGATCCCACGTCCGGGGCCCTGACGCTGGATGATATCGACATCCGCAAGATCAAAATCAAAGACCTGCGGGCACACGTCGCGCTCGTGCTCCAGGAGAATCTCATCCTGCCGACGACGGTGGCGGAGAATATTTCATACGGCCGGCCGACGGCAAGCACGGCGCAGATCGCCGAGGCGGCGCGATTGGCGGGGGCCGCGCCTTTCGTCGAGAAGCTGCCCCAGGGGTATGGGACGGTGGTCAGCGAAAGCGGCGCGAATCTCTCAGGCGGGCAGCGGCAACGCATCGGCATCGCCCGCGCCCTGCTCACCGAGGCGCCGATCATGGTCTTCGACGAGCCGACCAGCGCGCTCGATGCCCATCACGAGGCGATGATCACGCAAACGCTGCGCGATCTGAGACGGCAGCGGACGATTATCGTGGTGAGCCATCGCCTCAGCACGGTGATGGATTGCGATCAGATTTTCGTGATGGATGAGGGGCGGATCGTGGAACGCGGCACGCATCACGAGCTGATCGGCAGGGGCGGCGTTTATGCCGCGATGGCCCGGGAGCAATTGAGGATTGAAGAGCCGTCCCGGACATAGAATGGTATGATGGGCAAGAGATTCAGGAGATTGCGGCAATGACATTGGCCGAGAAACCATTGATGTCGCCTTCGAACGCAGGGGTCCCGACCGAGCGTCTTTGGACGCTGGAGGAATGGGATCGCCTTGTGGAGTTGGGGTTTTTTGATGGGGAGCGGCTGGAACTCATCGAAGGAAGGATTATTTGCATGTCTCCGCAACGGGTACCGCACAGCGTGGCGCTTGAGTTGGTCAACCGATATTTGACACGGGCGTTCGCCTCGGGGCGCCGAATACGTTGCCAATCGCCGTTTCGCTCGGCTGAGGGGTCCGAACCGGAGCCGGATTTCGCGGTCCTCGCCGGAAATGATCCACGCGCCGCAAAGCAACATCCCTCTTCAGCCCAGTTAATCATCGAAATCAGCGATACCACGCTGAAACATGACCCACGGAAAGCGCGCCTTTACGCCGCGAGCGGGGTCCCGGAGTATTGGATTCTGAACCTGGTGGGGCGGAATTTGGAGGTGTACCGAAATCCCAAATTTTCACGGGCAACCGTGGCACGATACGCGGATTCACAAATCCTCCGGGACCGCGATCGTGTTACGCCTTTGGCCGCCAAACTTGAAATCTCCATCG
>JBEKXM010000657.1:0-2673 GCA_049512115.1 Tepidisphaeraceae bacterium
GCTGAAGAACTCGACCAAATTGCCGAAGAGGAACGCGAATCGACCCGGAAGTGCCGGCATCGGCTGCACGTCTGCATGGCGGCCGGATGCCTTTCCCTGCATAGCGACCAGGTGAAAAGCTCGCTGGAGGCGCAGATCAAGGCGTCTGGGCTTGAGGGCGAGTGCCGCGTCAAGGGCGTCGGCTGCATGGGGCTTTGCAGCGCCGGGCCGTTGGTGTCCGTCTCGTCGCAGGATGTCACGTACCAAGACGTCGCGCCCGAAGATGCGCCGGAAATCGTGCAGGGTCTTCAGGCGGGCAAGCCCGTCGAGCGGCTGCGGTGTCCCACGGACGTTCCGTTCTTCACCCGGCAGAAAAAGATCGTGCTGGAAAACTGCGGGGCGATCGACCCGGAGCGAATTGAAGAATACATCGCGGCCGAAGGATATGCGGCGCTGCACAAGGCGCTGACGACCATGACCGGCGCGCAGGCGATCGAGCAGGTGTCGCGCAGCGGCCTGCGAGGGCGTGGCGGAGCCGGGTATCCGACCGGGTTGAAATGGGGCATGGTTTCCAAAGCAGGCGGCGCCGCCAAATACGTGATTTGCAACGCTGACGAAGGAGACCCCGGCGCCTTCATGGACCGCAGCGTGCTGGAGAGCGATCCGCACCGCGTGCTCGAAGGCATGGCCATCGCCGCTTATGCGGTCGGCGCCAGCCAGGGATACATCTACGTGCGTGCCGAATATCCGTTGGCGGTGAAGCGGCTGAAGACCGCGATTCGCCAGGCGGAGCGCCTGGGCGTGTTGGGGCACAACATCTTTGGCACGCCGCTGAACTTCAAGATCGATATCCGCTTGGGCGCCGGAGCGTTCGTGTGCGGAGAGGAAACCGCCCTGATCGCGAGCATCGAGGGCCTGCGCGGCCAGCCCCGGCCCCGACCGCCGTTTCCGGCCGAGGCCGGACTTTGGGGCGCGCCCACGCTCATCAACAATGTCGAGACGTTCGCCAATATCGCCCCGATCATCCGCAATGGCGGCGATTGGTTTGCCTCGATCGGCACCGAAAAGAGCAAGGGAACCAAGACGTTCGCCCTCGCGGGGAAGATCAACAACACCGGCCTGATCGAGGTGCCGATGGGCATCACGCTTCGCGACATCATTTACGAGATCGGCGGCGGCGTTCCGGATGGGAAGAAATTCAAGGCCGTGCAGACCGGCGGTCCCTCCGGCGGGTGTATTCCCGAACAGTTCCTGGACATGCCCGTGGATTACGACTCGCTGTCGAAGGTCGGTTCGATCATGGGCTCGGGCGGGATGATCATCATGGACGAAACGTCGAGCATGGTGGACGTGGCGCGATTTTTCATGGAATTCTGCATGACCGAGTCCTGCGGCAAATGCGTTCCCTGCCGCGTTGGGACCGTTCACATGCACGACCTGCTGAAGAAAATCATCGAGCGCAAGGCCACCGCGCGGGATTTGGCGCTGCTTGAGGACCTGTGCGACATGGTCAAGTGCACGAGCCTGTGCGGGCTTGGGCAGTCGGCTCCGAACCCGGTGCTTACGACGCTCCGGTATTTCCGCCATGAGTACGACGAGTTGTTGGTTCAGGACGACGGCGCCGGCGATGCGGGCATCGCCCAGGGCGCCAAGGAGACTGTGCCATGAACGCTTCAGTTCCCGTGGTAACGCTGAAGATTGACGGCAAAGACGTCAGCGGCCGCGCCGATGAGACGATCCTTGACCTGGCGCGGGAGAACAATATCCCCATCCCCACCCTTTGTTTTCTCGAAGGACTGTCGGGATGGGGGGCCTGCCGCCTTTGCCTGGTCGAGGTCAAGGGCGTGAGCAAGCTCCTGCCGGCCTGCGTGACGAAAGTGGCTGAAGGCATGGAGGTCCGCACCGCCTCGGACCGGTTGATGAAATATCGGCGCATGATCGTGCAGATGCTCTTTTCCGAGCGGAATCACGTCTGCTCCGTCTGCGTTTCCAACGGTCACTGCGAACTGCAAAACCTGGCCGTGACGCTTCAGATCACCCATATCGACATTCCATACCGATATCCCACGTTGCCGTTCGACGCATCGAACGATCTGTTCCGGCTGGACCATAACCGCTGCGTTCTTTGCACGCGGTGCGTGCGCGTCTGCGACGAGATCGAAGGGGCGCACACCTGGGACGTGTCGGGCCGCGGCGTTGATTCGCGCGTCATCATCGACCTGAACCAGCCCTGGGGCGACTCGCAAACCTGCACCGGTTGCGGGAAGTGCGTCAGCATTTGCCCGACGGGCGCCCTGACGCGCAAGGGAACGGGCGTCGCGGAGATGGAGAAGGACATCGATTTTCTGCCCTATTTGACTCGAATGCGAGGAAGCCACCGATGAGCGCACAGACCGACAACGCCGCCGCGATGCCTGCCGGGAAGGCTTCGCCTCCGCGGTCGAAGGTGCGTCTGGCCACGGTGTGGCTCGACGGATGTTCCGGATGCCACATGTCGTTTCTGGATATGGACGAGCGGCTGTTGGATTTGGCGCCGCTCATTGACCTGGTCTACAGCCCGCTGGTGGATTGCAAGGAGTTCCCGCAGAACGTGGACCTGACGCTGGTGGAAGGCTCGGTCAGCACTGATGAGGACATGCACAAAATTCGCGCGATCCGCAATCGGACCAAGATGCTGATCGCGCTGGGCGACTG
>JBEKXM010000658.1:0-2671 GCA_049512115.1 Tepidisphaeraceae bacterium
GCATGTGTAGCCGAATCTGCCGACGGAACTGGGATTTTACGATCTGCGCGATGCCCAAGTGATGGAAAAGCAGGTGAAGCTGGCTCGCGAGCACGGGATATTCGGCTTTTGTTACTACTACTATTGGTTCAACGGCAAACGGCTATTGGAAGCGCCGGTGGATCGGATGCTCGCCAGCGGACAGCCGGATTTCCCATTCTGCCTTTGCTGGGCGAACGAGAACTGGACGCGGCGTTGGGACGGACAGGAATCCGATGTGCTGATGCACCAGGATTACTCCAATGATGCCGATGAGCGATTCATCCGGGACATTTTGCCGTTCTTTCAGGATCGGCGCTATATTCGCGTCAACGGCAAGCCGCTGCTGATCGTCTACCGCGTCGATCAGCTTCCCGATGCCAAACAGATGGCCGAACGCTGGCGCCGCGTGGCGACGGAGAGCGGATTGCCCGGGTTGCACCTGACGTCGGTGCAGAGTTTTGGGATTGGCGATCCGCGCGTTTACGGGTTTGACGCCGCCGTGGAATTTCCGCCCCATGCGCCGCATAACGTCATCGACCCCGGCTCCTGGCCGGATCTGAACCCGAATTTCGCGGGCTATCTGGAAGACTACACGCTGACCGCCGAAGAATACGTGACCCGACCGGCGGTGGGATATCCTTGGTATCGCGGCATAATGCCCGGCTGGGACAACACGCCGCGCCGCCTTGAGTCGGCTCATATATACGTGCATTCTTCACCCCGGATCTACGAGGCGTGGCTGCGGCAAACGGTCGGCCAGACGCTCGGCCAGCCGGGACAGGCGCCCCTCGTGTTCATCAACTCCTGGAACGAATGGGCCGAGGGCGCGCATCTGGAACCCGACCAATGGCATGGACGCGGAAATCTCCAAGCGACCCTTAGCGGATTGGCGCTGGGGATCGCGGATGATGCGCGCCGACGGCGGTTCAAAGCCACTGTGGATACGATCATCCAAAATATCCGGCGGATGGCCGCGTCGCCGGTCTCTACGCCGGGCGATGTGACGTTCACCGAAGCGGTGCAGGTCGCGGATGTGCCGATCGACGTTGTGACGACGCCGGGGGCGACGTCCTTGGTCTGGATGGACCCAGCCACGTTGGCGACGGTAGCGGCGAAATACGAGATGAATTTCAAGGTCCCGCCGCTCAGCTACGCGACGGTTTCAGATTTCTGCGACAGCGTCGACCATTTGCCGACATTGGCGACGGCCAATGGAGATTTGAAGGACGTTCAGCGTCCCTGGGTGCTGAAGGCGATCCTGGGCCGCGTCCGCCGCGGAGGTAAGTTGCTGGAGATTGGAGCCGGGGAGCCTTTGGTCGCGGATTTGCTCCGGCGTCTGGGGTATGAGGTGTGGATCGTCGATCCCTATGACGGGACCGGCAACGGGCCGCGGGAATTCGAGCGATTCAGGCGAGAGTATCCGGGGCTTCGGTTTGTCCGCGATCTCTTCTCCGATCGCTTGCAAATCCCCAAGAAAAGCTTCGATTGCATCTACTCCATCTCGGTTTTGGAGCACGTGCCTGTCGAATTGCTGCCGGGACTTCTTGCGGGGCTGGCCAAATTCCTGAAAAAAGCCGGGTTGAACCTCCACGCCATCGATCACGTGCTCAAGGGCCCAGGCGATGCCGAGCATCTGGCAAAGCTGCGGCTCATGGTGGAGGGATTTGGGTTGGGCGCCGAGAACCTGGACAAAATGCTTCAAACGCTCCGCGGCGATCCGGAAACCTATTACCTCTCCGCCGAGGGCCACAACCGCTGGCGCGGGAACACCAAGTACTCGGAATTTCCCATGCGCGTCTGCGTGAGCATTCAGACCTGCGGCATCGCCAGTATGATCGCCGATCCGAACTCCATTCGGCGCGCGGGCCCGATCACGACCGAAGCGCCCAGGACAAGAACGTTTTGAATCATAAGCAAAGTCGGACGTGAACAGACACGGAATCCCTGCGGATTCGAGGCGCAATTCTCACGCGCTTGCCGTAGCATGCAACGAAAATCGGATCGCGTTGATTGGGCTGTCATTTCTTTCTATTACAGCGGCGAACGCGATATACTTTCAGCCTGTTAGTAATTGTCCGGTGCGGAGTTGCGTGGTGCGAGGAAACCGGCGCGATGGGCCCAAAGTCCTCCCTGTTGCTGTTGCTGCTGCTGTGCATAGCGCTCGGCGTCGCGCGCGGTGATTTCGCGCCGCTACGGGCCGTGGCGCCGACCTCCGGCCCGCAGCCGCCCGTGCAGATCGAATTCTGGAACGGATTTACGGGGCCCGACGGCCGCGTGATGTTGGATCTCGTCCGGCAGTTCAATCAATCGAACACGGGTGTCCAGGTCACCATGCAGCGAATCGTTTGGGCGACGTTTTACAACAAGGTGATGGTCTCCGCTGTCGATGGGCGGGGGCCGGAGGTGTTCGTGCTGCAATCGGCGCTTTTGTCGCGCATGGACCGTGCGGGGATCGTCGACACGGTCAATGATATGTTTGCCGATCCCGCGTTCGTCGCGGAGTTTGAACCTTCGCTGCTGGATCGGGTGAATTTCGGATCGAACGGAAAGGTCCGGAGGATCGGCGTTCCGCTCGACACCTGGCCGCAGGGACTCTACTGCAATGCCGGCCTGTTCAAAGCCGCGGGAATCGTCAACGCCGACGGGTCGG
>JBEKXM010000659.1:0-3204 GCA_049512115.1 Tepidisphaeraceae bacterium
GCCGAATGCCTGGTAAACCCGATCCACGACCAACGACGCCGCCAGCCCGCCCGCCAGCCCCAGCGCCGCGCCCACCGACCCGTTGATCACCGCCGCGTGCACGTTCCGGTCGATGACCGGCTCCGCCACGCTCAGGCAAATCGAAATGAACACGCCGGCAATCCCGAAGCCGAGGATGTGGGCAATGAGGTTTTTCCACTGATCGGCCTGCTCCAGAGCATCGAGGCGCTCCCGCTTTTCCTGCGAGGTGAATGACGTCTCCATCTGGATTTTCAGATATGGATTGTCTCCCGCATTGAGGATAATGTTGTAGATCGCGTCGTCCGCCTGCTGGGGAGTGATTCCGTACCCGTTGGGGGAAGTTCGCACGAGCTTGCGAATGTCGTCAATCGACGCCAGGGCTTGCTCCGCCTGCCGCTGGCGATCCGGCGCCAAGTGCATCAATGCCCCGCCCGACCATGCCAGCAATCCGCCGAGCAATCCGAACGCCGTCAAAAGAAAAATCGGGTTGTACCAGAGCGGCGAAGGCGCTCGCGCCACAGGCAGGTCGTCGCTGGTCATCTGCGGCCAGTGATGCACACGGGCCATGATGCAAAAGGGTCCATGATCGGTGGGGGATTCTCAGCCGGCCGTGATCTCGGGCTGAAGACGAAGCACGTCGCCATCTTTGGCTCCCACATCGGCCAAGGTTTGCTCGTCCAGCAACTGTTTTCCCGAAGCGCGGTGATGGAACTTGTAACTCAACGGCTGTCCGTCCGGAGCGAACTGGGGAAACTTCATCTTCTCCAACAGCACCGCCAGGAGGCGGTTCACCGGCGCGTCATCCGGCATTTCCACCTTCCGGCGTTTATTGCCGGTGGCGTCCCATACTTCCACGGTGATCATCCGCATGGTGAATTGCGCTCCCTGGTCCAGTCACAACTCTATACATTGTCTATGCGGGAAAGCCAGAATTAAACCGGGGCGGCAACGATACGAAAAAGCCCGGACCAATCGGCCCGGGCTGGGTTGTGGTTTGGATCGGTTGTAGCGTTTATGCGGTCTTGACCACCTCGATGATCGCCTGGGTCTTGATCACCATCTGGTTCTCATCGAACAGGTGGAAACTCTGAACCAGCAACTCATGGCTTCGGCGCTCGATGTCCAGAACGCTCAGCGACCCGCCGGTCTCATTCTTCGCCGGAACGTCAGCCGACATCAGTTCCCGCTTCGCCGCGTAGCTGGAAATCTCATGCTTCGTCGCATCGTAAAGCGTCTGCGTCAACTGCTCTTCCTGCGTGCTGATCATGTACCGGATGTTCCCGTAGGTGTCCTCATGGTACTTTTCACCGCGGCAGGGGGTGGAAAGCAAAAGGCCGCGATCGGTCATCGGCTCGCTTTTGGTTACGATCACTTCAGTTAGCGTATTTTTGCCGGCGGTCAGGCTGATGACGTGACCGCCCTCCACCAGCCAGATATCCGCCTCGTATTCGCGCCGGCTTACCTGCTCCGACGCCAGGATTCGGAACAACTCCGGATGAAGCGTGCGCTGGTAAAGAAGGAGAGTCAGACCTCCCATTCGACGTTGTTTGGTTCGGTTGCTCATAGCTTCCATGCTTCTTTCCAGAAGGGAAGGAATCCCTTCACATTGTGACAGAAGGAACGAAGTCCAACCTGTCAAGGCCTTACGACTGTGCGGATAGACATGCTCGCCATCGGCGAGAGTTTCAGGAAAAGAGTGGGCCTCCTGCCCGACCTTTCCAATCCGCCACGCCAAGCACGACCCGCCCCCAAGGGCAGATCAACCCCGGAAATCCCAGCACGCAACGCCACTGGCGCATTCCCGGTTACCGACCATTATAGGGGTTTTCGCCCCATACGCGAAGAGAATATTTGGATGTTAATGTAGGGCAAATGCCTGGAGAGTGACGATTGTTATGTCGTAAGCTATGTGGCAGCCTGCTGTTACACCAAATCCGCGCGTCAGAAACAACACCGCAAAATAAATCCCCGCGCCTGTTCGAAACACGAAGCTTTGCAATTGGAATTTCTCCGCTCCCAAGTAATGGTACAGCGAGAATAAGATTGCCGAGATTAACACCATTAGTAGGTTTGACAGGGACTTACGCAATCTTAACACGTCGGCGGCAACGATCGAAATCAGCGTCATCAGGCCCAGCCGAAACACAAACTCCTCATAAACCCCAGCCCCCAAAGATAATACCGCGCTGTCACCCCATTGGCTGGTATTGGCGGACAACGGCACATGGATGTTCCACCGCGCGACCGCCACGCCCAATCCCAACAGCGGCACCGCCAGCATCAGGCTCTCCAGCGTCATTCCCCAAAGTGTCTCCATGCGGATGTGCCACGGGTCTTTCCTGGCGATATGCCAAGTCAACAGGATCCCCGCCACCGACAGCACCGGCACAAATCTACCCGTGGCTCCGAGTTGGTTGAAGAAAATCTGAAGCATCCGAAATGCAATCGGATCGGCGCTGCGAAAACTCACCCCGATCTCGAACATCGCCATCGCCGGCAACAGAAACGCCAGGCTGTATAACGGCAACTCGGATTGCTTGAGATAGCTGGACAGCCATCTCCCCGCCGAGGCGACGGCGGCGTCGGAAGCGGGCGCGGCGCGGCTCATAGCGACGCCCCCACCGCGGTCTTGCTCGCCTTCTCCGCCGCTGTCTCCAATGGCTGTTGAATGATCTTCGTTAGCTTGATCGCCCGCTTCCCTCTGAACTGCCCCGCCTGCGCCAGGAATTTATTCTTCCCCTCCACCTGGATCAGCACGTCCTGGGTCAATTCCCGCTCCGTCGTGATTAAATCTCCCACCTGTAGCCTCAGCAGATCGTTCAGCCGAATCGTCGTCTGCGCCAGAAACACCCGAAGCTCCACCGGCGCGTTGCTCACGTTCTGCGTCAGCCGCCGAAGATGGTCCTCGTGCGAACCTTTCCGCTGATAGCTGAACCAATTCTGCGTCGCCAGCATTCCCATGATCGGCTCGATCACGTTGTACGGAATGCACAGGGCCATCGTGCCGGTGCGGTTCCCCATCTTCAGCTCAAATCCAACGACAACCACGGTTTCGTTCGGCGGGACGATCTGCACGAGCTGCGGATTGCTCTCAAACTCCTCCACGTGGAACGTCACCGGGGTCAGGTTGCTCCACGCCTCGGAAAGATGATGCGTCGCCCGGTCGGTTATTCGTTGCACGAG
>JBEKXM010000660.1:0-2649 GCA_049512115.1 Tepidisphaeraceae bacterium
CATGGGTATTTACGGCGTTATGTCGCATACGGTGCAGCAGCGCACCCATGAAATCGGCATCCGCATCGCTTTGGGAGCGAGCGCGGGCGAAGTGCTGCGCCTCGTTGTCGGTCGCGGTTTGGCGCTTGCGGGCATCGGCGTGACGATCGGTCTTGCTGCGTCCTACGGATTGACACGCCTCATGTCCAGCCTGCTGTATGGCGTGAAGGCCAACGATCTTGTCACGTTCACCGCCGTCGCGGCAACGCTCTCCGCCGTCGCGGCTGTGGCCTGCTACATCCCGGCCCGGCGGGCCACTCGCGTGGATCCCATCACGGCATTGCGCCACGAGTGAACCGCCGGCGCCCGAAGCAAGAACCGCAGAGGAGGGTGAACTGCGCCCGCCTCTGCTTGCACAAGCGGTTGTTCTCTCCGTGACCTCCGTGTCTCTGTGGTGAACTCGTTTTTAGGTTGTGGCCCGTCTGCGCAACAACCTCGGCCTTCCTGCCTAAAGCATCTGTGGGGCGCACGATCACTTCCCGATTGCCTTTACCCACTGAATTCGAAATAATTCGGGGTGGAACGAATGCGAGCCCTCCAGCCGGCGCTTCGCACAACAGATGATAGGATCGAAAATGCTTTTGCGGACCGCAGTTTTCATCTTCATCGTGGGGATATTCATGTCATTGCCAACGAATGGCGGGGGAATCGCTCCCTCGCAACCGGGCCCTGGAAATATGCCAGGCGCGGGCTTGGTTTTATTGCACGGAAAGATCTGGACGGGAGAGCCCGCTTCGCCCGCGGGCTCCAATTCCGCCCCAGAGAGGTTTGCGGAAGCGGTGGCGATCGCGAATGGCCGAATCCTGGCGGTGGGTAGCGACGCCGAGATTCAGCCCTATGCCCGTCGGAATACCAAGGTCGTTGACTTGAAGGGCCGCCTGGCTGTGCCCGGGCTGATTGACAGCCACGCCCACTTCATCCAAGGCGGCTTCCAGCTTCTCTCAGTTGACCTGAAAGACGCACGCAGCGAAGAAGAGTTCACGCGCCGCATCGCCGAGAAAGCGAAGACGCTCGCGCCCGGCCGCTGGATGATGGGCGGCGATTGGGATGAGCAGGCATGGACCTCAGCCACGCTGCCCACGCGCCAGATGATCGACGCTGTAACCGGCAACCATCCCGTATTCCTCAGCCGCTACGACGGGCACGCGGTGCTGGTGAATTCGCTGGCACTCAGGCTGGCCGGAGTGACGCGCGCGACGCCGGACCCGACCGGCGGCATCATCGTCCGCGACACCACGGGCGAGCCCACGGGAATCTTCAAGGACGCCGCGCAAGATCTTATCGCCAAGGTCATTCCGCCGCCCACGGAAGCCGAAATGGCGGAAGCCTTACGCGCGGCGCTCGCCGAAGCCGCGCGGGTAGGCCTGACTTCCGTCCACTCCATCACCGTCGACGCGGATTCATGGAATGGCAGTTTTACGGGTGAAATCCAACTCTTGCGGCGCGACGAACTGGAGGGCTGGCTGACCTGCCGCATGTATGAGGTCGTTCCGATCACGCGGTGGGAAAAGCTGCGCGACGCGGGCCTTGCGCACAACATGGGCGGCGATTTCATCAAGCTGGGAGCAGTCAAGGCATTCGCGGATGGATCACTAGGCTCGGCAACCGCCTGGATGGATGAGCCTTTCGCCGACGACGCGGCCAATCGCGGCATTCCCCTTCCCCTGATGAATCCGCCTGCAAAAATGGAAGCCCTCGCGAGCGGCACGGACCAGGCGCAAATTCAACTCTGCATCCACGCCATCGGCGATCGCGCCATCGCGGAAATTCTCGATATGTACCAGCGCCTGGGCGGTGATAATCCGCCAGCCCATCGCTTCCGGGTCGAGCACGCCCAGCACATGCGCCCGCAGGACTTTGCGCGTTTCGCGAAGCTAGGCATCATCGCCAGCATGCAGCCTTACCACGCCATCGACGACGGCCGCTGGGCGGAAAAGCGCCTGGGCCACGAGCGCACGCGGTGGAGTTACGCGTGGCGGTCCATGCTTGACGCGGGCGTGACTCTGGCCTTCGGCTCCGACTGGCCGGTGGCGCCACTCAGCCCTGTCCTCGGCATTTACGCCGCCGTCACTCGCGCGACGCTCGACGGCAAACACCCGAACGGATGGTTCCCCGAGCAGCGCCTCACCGTGGACGAGGCTTTGCGCACCTACACGCAGGGTTCGGCCTACGCGGCCTTTCAGGAAAACGAAAAGGGAAGCATTACGCCGGGGAAGCTCGGCGACGTCGTGGTACTCTCCGACGATCTTTTCACCGTCCCGCCCGCCACGATCAAGGATGCGCGCGTGGTCATGACCATCGTGGGCGGCAAAATCGTTTATGAATTGAAATAGTCGATGTCGGCGGAGTGAAGCGTTGAAGGTCGGGTCTTACCCAGCCGATCTCATGGGATCATGCTTACGCGGGAATCAACGAAGTTGAAGGGGGGAATCTCAAAGTGGCCGTCCTGGCGAATGTCAGCCGACGGCGAGCCGACCCTGACATCGAAGGTGCCGGCTTCCACAACCCATCTGGAATCCTGGTCGAACACGGCAAGATCGGGAGCCGCAGAGCGTCACTTAATGGCCGGATCGAAATCTCCTGGAAACAATTGTAGCGGCGAACTAACCC
>JBEKXM010000661.1:0-2646 GCA_049512115.1 Tepidisphaeraceae bacterium
CCGATGATGATCCGATCGGGGCGCATGCGCAGACAGTTCTTGACCAGGTCCCGTTGCGTGATTTCGCCGCGGCCTTCGATGTTCGGCGGGCGGGTCTCCAGGCGCACGACATGCGGCTGCTGGAGCTGAAGCTCGGCGGCGTCTTCGATCGTCACCACGCGTTCGTCCGCCGGGATGTATCGCGACAGACAGTTCAGCAGCGTCGTTTTGCCCGAGCCGGTGCCGCCGCTGATCAGCACGTTCAAACGCGCCCGCACGGACGCGGAAAGAAAGTCCATCACCGGCGGCGGAAAGGCGCCGTGGCGGATGAGATCTTCCAGTTGCAACGGCTTGGCGCCGAAGCGGCGAATGCTCATGGCCGGACCGTCCAGGGCCAACGGGGGAATGATCGCGTTGACGCGGCTTCCATCCGCCAGGCGCGCGTCCACCATCGGGCTGGTTTCGTCCACGCGCCGGCCGACCAGCGCCACGATCCGGTCGATGATCTGCCGCAAATGCTGGTTGTCACGGAAACGCACGTCGACGTGCTCCAGCCGGCCGCGGCGCTCCACGTAAATCTTGTCGAATCGGTTGATCAGGATATCCGTGATCGTCGGGTCTTTGAGCAGCGTTTCCAGCGGCCCCAGGCCAAACGTCTCGTCCATCACCTCGTCCATGAGGCGTTCCTGGTCCTGGCTGGAAAGCAGCCCGCGCTCGCTCTGGCACAGCTCGCGGATGACGATGCGGACCTCGGCGCGCACGGTATCCGGCGGCAAGGACCGCAGGTTCTGAACGTCCAGCCGCTGCACGAGCTGCTGGTGGATCCTGACCTTCAATTGATCGAACTGCGAGCTGCGCTCCGTGCCCAGCGAAGATGCCGCGGCGGGGCGGAGCATTTGGGGCATCGGCCTCGGCGGCGCAGGCGCGGGCTCCACCTCGGGCGGCGGGGCCGTCGCCACTCCGCCCTGAGGACCCGGTTTTGCCGTAAACAGACCCATGTTCACTCCGTTCAACTCATCGGCGCCGCCGCGTTACTCACGCGGGGCCGCGTGACTCATGCGGCAATGCTTCCCTGGTTCGGCTTGGCTGAGAGCAAACCGGCCAACTGCACCAGGTTCACGCTGATTTCACTCCGGGGAGCGCGAAGCACGACCGGCTCGCCAAAGTTGATCGCCGCCATCGCGTTCTTGAAGTCGTTGGGAACCAGCCAGGAAACTTTGATTCCCAGAGACCGCTCGATTTCCGACGGCTCGATGTCGTTACCCTTCTTGGCATAACGGTTCACGACCGTGCAGATCTTGGACGACTCGATCCCCATCCGCCGAAGGGCGCCCACGAATCGCTCCGCGTTCTTCGCGCTGGGGACGTTCAGTTGCATGATCAGCAGATTCACGTCGGCTCCCTGAATCATGGAGGAATACATCGGTGAAATGCTCATCAGGGAATCGATCACCACGTAATCGAACACCCGGCTGAGCATGTTCACCAGACGCACCATACCGCTTTGATTGACGCGCTGCGTGTCCTCGGGCAGCTCGGGCCGCGACAGAATCGCGACGCCGCTCTTCTTGTGAACCGTCAAGGCGTTGTCCAGAAGCTGCTTGTCCAGTTTCTCGGCGGCGTCCATGACGTCGGCGATGGTGTACCGGCAGCGGATGTCGAAATAACTCGCCGCCCCGCCGCGGATCAGGTCCATGTCGATCAGGACGGTTTTACCCATCGCCGCGAGCGCGGCGGCGACGTTGCACGCCACCGTCGTCGATCCGCATCCGCCGATCGTCGGGATCACGTGGATGATGCGGGCCTTCTTGCCCATCCCGTGAACCTGCGCCACCCGCTCCAGCGCGGTGGTGAATTTCTGCTCGCTCATCGGAAGCGGGATGAATTCCTTGATCCCCAGGTGCATCGCTTCCATGAGCAGATTGGGGTCGACGGTCTGGCTCATCACGAAGAAATTCACCGCGGGGAACTGCCTCGGGAACGTCGCGATTTTTTTCAGCGTCTCGCCTGGGTTGGGATCGAGGTTGATGATCGCCAGCAACGGCGCGTCTGGTTTGCCCAGGAGCTGAACCAGCGGTTCCACGGTGGGAAACTGCGCCACCGGCAAAGCCCCGAAGCGAACCAGGAACGTTGCCAACTCTTCCCGGTTGGTGTTGTCGGCGTCGACGATGACGCAATTCATTTGCACGTACATAGCAATGCGTCCCTGGGTTGAACTCGAGTGGATTCCATCCGCTCGTGAGTGGATTGCATCCACTCGTGGGTTTCATTCGCATCCGGCCGCCACGGAACACCCCTGCGGAGGCTTCGCCTTCCGCGTATCATTTGCCTCCGGCCGGCGGCGGTTGGAATCCCGCGGGGCCTTGGAATTGCGGAGTCTGATCGGTCGCGCCCTCGGGCCGCGCCGGCGGCGGCGGCAGCTCTTCGCCGCCCAGATCGTGCAGGAAGTACAACTGCGCGCTGTTCGGATCACGCCACTTCTCGCCCGGAACCGGCGTCACGTCTCCTGGGTCGATCCCGTGCACCAGCACCGGCGTAACCAGTATCACCAGTTCGGTCTGGTTCTTCTGGTATTTGACCGACCGAAACAGAGCGCCCAGAACCGGAATGTCGCCCAACAACGGGAACTGCTGGTTGCTGGCGGTAATTTGATCCTGCAGCAAACCG
>JBEKXM010000662.1:0-2643 GCA_049512115.1 Tepidisphaeraceae bacterium
GCATCGGCTCCGCCTGTTCCGGATGCAACCGCCGACCCCGAGGCCGGGTTGCACTATGTGAAGTCGCCGATCGTGGGCACGTTCTATAGCTCGCCGTCGCCGGGCGCTTCCCCCTTTGTTTCTCCCGGCGATCACGTGGAGAAAGGCCAGGTGATCTGCGTCGTCGAGGCCATGAAGCTGATGAACGAGATCGAGTGCGACGCGGCGGGCGAAGTGCTAAAGTGCCTTGTTACAGACGGCCAGCCCATCGAGTTTGGCCAGCCGTTGTTTTCGATTCGGGCGGTTTAGGGTACAGCAGAGCGAAGCAAGCGTTGCCAGCGGGGTTAGCGGCGCTAGCTTCGAAGATCTTCGTCGGCCTCGGGATTTTTCCTGGCTCCGCTAATCCCGTTTACACGGCGAACTCCACTTGTAAAGGAACGCATGTTTCGTAAAGTTCTGGTTGCCAATCGTGGCGAAATCGCATTGCGCGTATTGAATGCGTGCCGGGAACTCGGCATTCGCACGGTTGCCGTGTACAGCGAGGCCGACCGTAATTCGCTGCACGTCCGCTTTGCCGATGAGGCCATATGCATCGGGCCGCCGCGGGCATCGGACAGCTATTTGAATGTGCCGGCGGTCATTTCCGCGGCCGAGATCGCCGATGTCGAGGCGATCCATCCCGGCTACGGACTGCTGAGCGAGAACGCGAACTTCGCCGAGGTCTGCCGCGCCTCGAACATCAAGTTCATTGGGCCGCCGCCTGAGGTGACGCGGCTGATGGGCGAAAAGGAAAAAGCGCGTCAGGCGATGAAGAAGGCAAAGGTGCCCATTCTGCCCGGATCGGAGGGCATCCTGACCACAGCCGAAGAGGCGCGCGAGTGGGCCGATGAGGTGGGATTTCCGGTCATCCTGAAAGCCAAGGCGGGCGGCGGCGGGCGCGGCATGAGAATCGTCCGCGACGCCGAGGAACTGCCCAATCTCTTCCATGCGGCGACTACCGAGGCGGTCAACGCATTCGGCAACGGCGAACTGTACATGGAGAAGTTCATCGAGCAGGCGCGCCACATCGAATTCCAGGTTTTGGCAGACGAGCATGGCAACACGGCCTCTCTTTTTGAGCGGGAATGCTCCATTCAGCGCAGGCACCAAAAGTTGATCGAAGAAGCGCCAAGCATGCAGGTGACGCTGAAGATGCGCGAGGAGGTCGGCCGCATGCTGTGCCGATGCCTGCGCGACATCGGGTACCAGAACTCCGGCACGGTCGAATTCCTCATGAATGGAGACCACCAGCTTTTCTTCATCGAGATGAACACGCGCATTCAGGTGGAGCACCCGGTGACGGAGGCGATTACCGGCGTGGACATCGTGAAGGCGCAACTACGCATCGCCGCCGGCGAGCGCCTGGACGCGATTCTGCCTTCGAAGCTCGAAATTCGAGGCCACGCCATCGAGTGCCGCATCAATGCCGAGCATCCGCAGAAGTTTACCCCCTCTGCGGGGCAGATTACAGCGTTCAACGTCCCGGGCGGCAACGGAATTCGCGTGGACACGGCGCAATACGCCGAGGGCGTGGTCCCCCCCTATTACGACTCGCTCATTGCCAAGCTCATCGCGCATGGCGTCGACCGCGCAGAAGCCATCGCCAAGATGGAGCGCGCGTTGAGCCAATTCATTGTGCAGGGAGTCGACACCTCGATTCCGCTGCACCAGGCCATCTTTCAGGATGCCAGGTTCCGCGCCGGGGAGTTCGATATCGGGTTTATGGAGCGGTTTCTGACCGCGAGAGCCGAAGCGGAGGAGCAGCCAGCCTGAATACCTGCAACGGCCAGTTTCATCGCTCCTGAGGTCAGCCCTTGAGCGTGGGACGAAGCTGCAAATCATTTGCACAAAATTTGTTGTTTCGTCCGTGATCCTTCCTGTATTACGCTTTGGGCGTAAGGGGAAGGAAGGGATCATGAATGCCGATTTTGTAACCTCGCATCTGACCGGGATCATCACCGCCGTTGGGGGGTTGGGAACGGCGGCATTTGGGCTGCTAGAAGCGTGCAAGCCGGTGATTCCCTGGATTAATTACATCGGATTTGGGGGAATCCGGAAGACTACTGCTGCTCTGGCCCCTGGAGATGCAAACGCAAAGTTTCCGCTGAATGCGCTGCCGCAGAATGAAATTCTTCGTTCGCTGCTTGCCAACTGGGTGAACGGGGTCGACTTGGCTAGCCAGAAGGCTATTGCGAAATCGCTGATCAAGCTGCACCTGAGCGCCGGGAACGCCGCGCAGATTGCCGCGGCGACGAACGTGGATGCGGGGACGCTTTCGGATGTAGCCACAAGCCAGGCGAAGGGAACCGCTCTGACACAGACGCAGTCCGACGTGTTTTCACGCTTCGACCTGATCGTGACGGCGCTGCTGGATGAGGCCTACCAGCACGCGGACCAGGTTTATCGCAACTGGATGCGCGGGCTGGCCGCAGCGATTGCCGTGGTCCTTGCGCTGGCGGGCGGCTATATAGTGGCAAGCACCTGGGACTTGAACCACTTCGGCATCGCTCTGCTCATCGGTCTGCTGGCTACGCCGCTCGCGCCGGTGGCCAAAGATCTCAGCACTGCGCTGGCAACGGCGGTGAACACGATGCAACTGGTGAAAAAGGCAGGGTCAAAATGAGC
>JBEKXM010000663.1:0-2630 GCA_049512115.1 Tepidisphaeraceae bacterium
CAACTGCCCCTGGAGCGATCCGAACGCCACCATATACGCCTGGAGCTTGCCAATGGTCACCTGCTGTTCCGGCGGCTTATGCGCATGGTCGTAGGAATATCGCCACGCCAGCGCCACGCACAGCAGCGCGAAGCACAGATACCCCGTCGTTTCGTGCTTCATCCATTGGATGTGCGGAAGAACGTCGCGCCGGTAGCTCTTTTGGCCGACCTCCCAAACCTGCTGCCCGAAATCCTCGGCGACCTTGTCCTCCATCGCGTACAGCTTCACGTCCCGCGATCCGCGCAGCAGATCGGCCACATAGCCCGTGACTTTCGTCTCGGTGTTCTGATATTCGTTGTGCAGCTTCTGAATCCGCGGCCGCGTGGTGTGCATCAGCCAGACTGTGCATAGCACCGCGAAAAGCAGCACCAGCGTCAACAGCCAATCCCACGCGCCCAGGCAAACGAGGGTGCTGATGACGATGCACAACGCCCCGGGCGCGCCGAACGTGAACTGCTGAAAATAATTCTGCACCTGCAACAGCGGGCTGCCGAACAGATAGCTGAACAGTTCCCCGCTGTGGTGCTCGCGATGAAACCGCAGGCAGAGATGATTCACGTGCCTGAAGAAAATCGCCCGGACATTGAACAGCACTTTTTCGCGCACGTAGGTGAAGATTCGATACCCCGCGTGCCAGACCAGCATGCGACCGAAGATCGATGCGAAAAGATACAGCCCGATCAACGTTCCCAGCCGGTGCCAGCGCTGCCTTTGCGTGATCCCCGTTGCCAGGATGACCTGGTCGATGAGGTATTTGGGGGCAACGGTCTGGAAAGTGATGGAAAGCCCATGCAGCGCGCTGAGCGACAGCGCCGCCAGAACCAGCCCGCGATAGGGGTAGATGGACGGCCAGAGAAACCGCCAGAAGTGCGGCGGCTCCGCGTCGGCGTCCAGGGCCATCGCCTGTTCCGGAGGCAGTTTCGCCGCGTCAACCGCCGGACCCGCCCGACCCGCTGGCGCGCCCTTTTTCAAGGCCGAACCTGGATATACCACTTCCGTGCCCATCGACCCGCGCATTCATCCGTTATCGGAAAAGCCCGTTTCTTTTCGCCACGGCAATCTCGCCGCCATGCCCCAGGATTGTACTACAACAATGTGAAAATTTATTTCGCTTTCAACTCCAGCACCGCCGAGTTCATGCAATATCGCTTCCCCGTCGGACGCGGACCATCGTCAAACACGTGACCAAGATGCGACTGGCATGTCGAACAAACGACTTCCACTCTCTTCATGCCATGCGACCCGTCGGTCCGTTCGGACACCGCTTGATCCCGAATCGGCGAAAAGAAGCTCGGCCAGCCCGTGCCGGAATCGAATTTCGTTCCGGCATCGAAAAGCTCCTGCCCGCACACCGCGCAATGATAAACCCCCGGCCGATGCTCGTTCCAGTATCTGCCCGAAAACGCCCGCTCCGTCCCCGCACGGCGCGCGATGGTAAACTGCTCCGGCGTCAACTTCCGCCGCAGCTCTTCATCGCTCGCCTGCCAATGGCTCACCCCGCACTCCGATTCGCAGCCCGCCCGCGCCTTCACCGCTTGGGCCGCGAGCTTGGTCTGGACCTTGGCGATTCCCACGTGGCAACTTTCCGCCCTGCCGCGTCTGGCGAAATATTTCTGGTGATGCTCTTCAGCCGGATAGAACGTTCCCGCGGGCACGATCTGCGTGACGATCTTTCTGGCAAACACCCCGGACTTCTCCACTTCCTCCACCGACGCCCGCGCCGCCCGCTCCTGTTCGGCATCGTGGAAAAAAATCGCCGAGCGATACTGCGACCCGGCGTCCGGACCCTGCCGATCCACCGTCGTCGGATCGTGACTACTCCAGAAAACGTCCAGCAATTCCGCAAAGCTCACCTTGGCCGGATCGAACGAAACCAGCACCGCCTCGGCATGCCCCGTGTCGTCTTTGCAGACCTCCTCATAGCTCGGCCCGGCCGTGTGTCCGCCGCTGTACCCCACCTGCGTCTGCGTCACGCCGTCCACCTTTGCAAAGCTCGCCTCGACGCCCCAGAAGCATCCCGCCGCGAACGTCGCCTGCTCGGTTTTCATATCAACCTCCAAGAAACGGCCCAACGCCGCTATGAACTATAGGCATCCAGCCCGGTATTCGCATCGGATAGGCCCATGCAACGCTCAACACTCAACACTCAACGCTCAACATTGAAGTGAAGGCCCGGCAAATGACGTTCTTTCACTTCAACCTTGAGTGTTGAGCGTTGCATCAATTCCGTCTCCCCACCAGCCCCATACCCGACCGCCCCACCTTGCAGTATCCCCCACGCCTTCTTAAACTCACCGCCATCATCCGTCGAAAGGAACGCGCCGTCTTGGAACCCGTGAAAACTCGATCCCTCGAAGAGATCAAGCAAGAACTCAAACAGCTCCTCGTGGAAAACCTCTCCCTGGAAGATCTCAAGCCTGAAGACATCAAGGACGACATGAGCCTCTTCGGCGAGGGCGGCGTGGGATTGGATTCCCTCGACGGCGTTGAAATCGTCGTTCTCCTTCGCCGGCAATATGGGCTGGACGTCAAGGCAATGCAGAAGGGCCGGGACATCTTCCGCTGCATTAATACGCTTGCCCCATACG
>JBEKXM010000664.1:0-2628 GCA_049512115.1 Tepidisphaeraceae bacterium
TGGACCTGTTGGGAAGGTTGGGGTCCGACAGCAGAACGATTCCCCCGGCGATTAGCCAGACGATCAAACAGATCGCGCCGGCGAGCCCGGCGGCTCGCGACAGGAAGACGACCGTGGAAGCCTTGGATCCCATGCGCTATTGCCATTTATCGGATTGGAAACCGGGCGAATGTTGCATATATTGCCGGCACGCGAGGCAAATCACGCCATCAGAACGGACCGAATTGAGCACCGACAAGCCCAAGAATCCCGAAAGTTCCACGCATGATACACCAAATCCCGGCGGCGACGGGCTTCGCTGGATGGATTATGGACTGCTTGCCGGATTTTGTGTGGCGCTGTTCGGATACGTGGCGATCAGCGGCCGGCCCCTGACCCTGCACGAGGCCCGGCTCCCGGAATGCTCGCGCGAGATGATGGCCCAACACAACCTGTTGGTCCCCATGGACGGTGACCGGCCCTGGCTGGAGCGCCCGCCGTTTCCACACTGGTGCATGATCGCCGTGGCCACAGTCATCGGCCAGGCTTGCGATAATGAGTGGTCCGTGCGAATCCCCCCGGCGCTGGCGGGATTGCTCATCGTCGTCATGGTGGCGCGGATGGCGGCGGGGTGGTTCGGACGCGGCATCGGAATCATCGCGGGCCTGATCTTGGCGACCATGTACGAGTTCTATGCCTATTCCACGTTGGCCGAGGATGACATTTTCCTTGCCCTGCTGGTTGTGGCGGCGATGGCTTTGTTTGTGCGCATGGAATTCCCGGTCGATCCGATGGTGGAAGATCGCCGTGTGGGTTTACTGGGCTGGCGCCCATGGCGCGTCGTGGCGTTCTTCGTTCTGCTGGGCCTGACGAATCTGGCCAAGGGTCCGCTGGTCGGCGCCGCCGTGGTGATCGGGACTATCGCCGCGTATTTCCTCTGGCCGCCGCAGTGGCGACGCGCCCGGCGATATCTTTGGCTTTGGGGAATCCTGGCCGCGGCGGCCATCGCGCTCGGTTGGCATGTGTATGTCGCCCACCTTTATCCCGGCCCCGGCGGATATCTGGCCAATCTTCGCTACGACTTTTCAATCACGCACGAATTCGACGAGCCATGGTGGTATTACCCCGTGGCTCTCCTGGGACGCGGAATGCCGTGGACGCCCGCTGCGCTCGTGGCATTGGCGTTGACCGCGCGGCTCGCATGGCGCGATCGCGATCGGGTCATGCGTTTTCTGTGGTGTTGGGCGATCGTGCCGATCATTGTTCTGTCAATTCCACATCGCAAGCACCACCATTATTTGGTGCCGAGCCTCGCTCCCTGGGCGATCCTGGCTGCGCTGGCCGTCAAGCCAATCGCACAACAGGTGTTCAAAGGCCTGGCTTGGACGCGCCGGCCGTGGTTTGGATTGCTCGCGATTGGATTTCCCGCAACGATCGCCCTGGCGATTCTTGCATGGAAACGGCTGCTGTCTCCAATCACCGATTTGCCTTCGCAGATTGAATCCGCGGCCATCGTCGCCGTGCTGCTGAACGGCTGCGTCTGGGCGTTCTATCACGGCATGTCGATCAAGGACGGCCGATGGATGTTGGCCGCCATCGTGATCGGCATCGGCGGCGGATATAGCTGGTCTCAAACCCATTTGCGGGACGACACCGTCGCCGACACGCGGTTTCTCCGGCAAAACGTCGAGGCCGTCGTGCCGAAGGACAAGCTTCTGGCCATCGACGCCTCCATCGGGCCGCTCGATTTCTTCCGCGTGCAATTCTATTTGCGGCCCAGCGCCCTGTTGCTGCACAACCCCACCTTTCTTCTCGGCGACCGAATCCACACGGCCGACGTTTACGTCGTGGGAAGCGTTCAGGACCAGCCGTTGCTCCAGAAGCTGGGGAAAACCGAATTGATTTCCCGCTCATCGCGGCCCCCGAAAGAGAACGTGCCGGAGTTGGCGCTGTTTCACCTGACGTTTTCGCGAGATTTGAAGCGATATCCGCCACCGGCCGTCTCGCCGATGCAGGCGATGATGCGCCAGCCCGGTCCCTGCTGCGGGCCGGACTCGGCAAAATAGAATCTCAGTCGGTTAGCCGCGTCGCTTGCGACGCGCGTTGTTCTCGATATAGCCGAATCGCGAACCGCTGTTTAGCCGCGTCTTAATTTGTACCGAGAAAGCTCGCCCGCCACGCGGCGAATCACGCTGCCCCAGTCCCCCGGCGTTTCCTGCCGGAAGAGCCGGATCGTCGGATACCACGGACTGTCCTCCCGCTCCAGCAGCCAGCGCCAGTCCGGCGGGAACGGAATCAGCAGCCAGACGGGCTTGCCCATCGCGCCGGCCAGATGCGCCACCGCCGTATCCACGGAAATCACCAAATCGAGGTTCTCGATCAGCCCCGCCGTTTCGGCGAAGTCCTTCAGCGCCGCCGACCAATCCGACAATTCGATGCCGCCGGCCGCTGGCGGCGGGGCGGTCTGTAAACTGTGAAATCGCACCCCCTCCACCCCGGACAGCTGCGAGAATCTCTCCAGCGGAATCGAACGATTGCGATCGTTGCGGTTGTCGGCGCTTCCCGACCAGGCCAATCCCGCTTGCAGCAATTCCCCTCTTGGCTCCATCCGCTTGCGCCAGGAATCGGCGGCCTCGGCATCGGCGGCGA
>JBEKXM010000665.1:0-2626 GCA_049512115.1 Tepidisphaeraceae bacterium
GATGTCGCCCCGCTAACGAACCGGCCGGCGCGCGTCCGTCACATCGGTCGGGGCGTCTTCGGTGTCACTACCGAAGTGCCTGGACTCGGCGTGAATCATTTGCAGGGAGTTTTTCTTTCCTCTACGCACGTAGACGCCAATCCAGTTAACGCCCGACGCCGAGAGTTCGGCCGCCGGGCGTCTTGCGTTTACCGCCTTTCCTGCAAAGGTTTACGTCGATTCGCCCACCGGCGAGGCGCTCTCCGTTTCGAGAGAGCTCGGATAGCTTCCGAAAGGAACCCCCTATGGTTCCTTCCGAACCCCGGAATCTGGGCCCAAAACTATCCAAATCTATGGGTTAACACCCCCCAGGAGTTATCAAGGCGGTTCCCTTCGGTGGCCAGCGGGAACCGGCTGAAAGAAACCGTGAATTCGCGCGGCGCTGCCAATCGGGTACAATCGGCTTGATCGAGGCCGCCTGGGCCGTGATTGCCGGATGCGCCGAGTTCAGCCACCCCCGTCCCTGCCGGCGCCGGTAGCCATAGCGGATGACACGGAACGGAGGGTATGGCAATGGCGATTCGACTTGATCTTCACACGCGGGATGTGACCTTGCTTCCCGAGGCCCGGCCGGCACCGGATCCGGCTGCCGCCCCGGAACGAGATTTCACCGTCGCCCATGACGATCACGGATATGCCCTCCAATTTGATGGGCGGCGGGTGACGGTTCCAGATGACGCGATTCAGGATCTCCTTACACGCGTCATCGAGGGAACGACGGTCGAATGGCGTTACTCTCGCGATTCGGCAAATCAGGCCACCTTTCGTCCGTTGAACAGGATCTTGCAGCGACTCAACTCCACCCCCTCATTCCAACTGTTTCTGGCCGGTTTCCATATTGGAGATTCCATCGGGATGTTCGACTACGGCCAGATCGGCGAACCGGCGGTGGCCGATAGTTTCCGCTATTTGGTTGGGAACCTTCCTTGGGCAGGTGGCAAGCGGGGGCGACTTTTCTTCATTCCCGATGGATACGCCAATGCCGTGGTCGAATTGGAGCTGATGGCGAATGGAAAAGTCGTCGCGGCCGACCTCTACACCGGCGATGCCGAACCGACGGACCACATCGAACATAAGCTTTTCGTTCCCTACGCCACGCCAATCGGCTTCAACACCCAGGTCCGACCGGAAACCGAACAGGCCTGGCGGCAAATCAGCGACCTTATTCGTCGCCAGGGAGGAGAACCTACGCCATGATCACTTTTTCCATCTGCATCTCGCTCGTGATCCTTGCGGTAATTGCTGCGATTTTCTCCCAGCAGCCCAGCGACTGGGTATTGCCCGCGGATCGCGATTTGTACTTCCCTCCGTTCTTCAAGAGCGAGGGATTCTATCGCGCGGTCCTCATTAACCTGAGCTTCGCCGGTATCTCGACGGCCGCGGCCGCGATTCAGTTCGTGAAGTATTCCACCTTCTGGATGATCTGTGATCCATTGTTGGCGATTTTCCTGAACCTCGGCCTTGGCCTTTTCGCAGCGCTGTGTTTGAAACCAGAATCGTCGGAAATGAAGACACTAAGAAGATGGGCCTGGGCGTTCGGGTTACTGATCCTGGGAATCGTCTTGTTCGGATTCGCGGTGTGGACGACAGTATTGCTTTCATCTCCACCACGACCGCCACCGCCTACCTAATGGACAACGAGCACGATGGCCAAGAAGACTACCAAGAAGGTTGAACAACCCAAAACCACGGCATGGCAGTTGGGAACACTCGTCAAGTCAGCACGCGACATCATGCGGAAGGACAGTCACATCGCCCGCGGTTTGTCGCCATCGACGGGAGGTATTATGGGCGTATTTTGCGGAACAACCGATTATCAATCCTCGTTGGTCGGCGGCAAGAGCTCGCCGACGTTGCCAGGCGGGTGAGGTACTTGAAAGGGACGACCAGCCGTGGTACGAATGTACCTGGGGAATCGGGCTGAATTCTAGCTGACAAAAGGCCATAGGGAGGTCTCAATGCCAATTGCCTACACTTTCAATCCGCCGAACGATCAGGCCATAAGGGACGCTGCTGAAACGACCGTTTTCGGAGCCCCGCTTGGTGGTGCGAACAACGACGTTTACGCCGATCTCGCTGGCGACCTCATGCGGACCGGGACACTACAGGTCATCTTCAACCGCCTTTACGCTCGAAACAACAAGGTTTACCCAATAACAATCTATGCTAAGCTGGGGACCCACAATACCTCGATAAGACTCAACCAGAATGAATTCAATTACTCGGAATGCTCGATGGTCACAAAGAACAACCAACTTGGTCGCCTGGTGATGTTGAAAGTCGCGAAGACCGCCCGAGAGCGACACTTTCAGAGGATCGATGTGGACGCCATCCGAGACGATAGCCCCGCTCATCCAGCTTGGGGTTATTCGGTCTATCCGACTTATGGATTCGACCAAGCCATGCCTCCTGGTGTCGTTCTTCCCCCGCCACTCGCGCATTTTACAGGGGTCCTTGCGTTAAACAAGGTTGCAACCGCCGCTGCGCGCTACCGCATGCTGCGCAGCTTGCCTATAGTGAGGCGTAATGAGTTGATTTTGGTGATAAGCAAGACACAAAGGCAGGCTCCAGGGTAAAACATTGAAGT
>JBEKXM010000666.1:0-2622 GCA_049512115.1 Tepidisphaeraceae bacterium
CCCTACAACCTCATCTACAAGCTTGATCCGGTGCGCGCCTATGACCTGAAGCTGGTAAAACGCATTGAGATTGATTCGGTTTTGGAAGAGGCCGACTTCAACAAGCCTTTCATCCGGGTGGAAAAGATCAGCAGCACGACAACGCAGGTGTCGGCCAAGCTGACGATCGACATCCAACAAGCCAACGGGCCGGCACGCAAGCCGGTCACGGTGAGGCAGAATCTCAAGGGGGTCTGGAAGAACGAAAACCTGTACGAGGCCAGCGGACGGCGCGGGGCATATGACGGCTATATCCTGGATGGAATCGACGTGGGGGCGCAGACCGTGACGTTCAGTAATGGCGTCATGCTGCGGGCCGGGGCCGAGCACGGGGCGCGGGTGGAGGACCTGATGCGCGTCCAGATTCGCCAGACGATCCTGAAACACCTGGTCAAAGAGCGGGAATTGGCCGAGAAAAAACCCGGCGAAAGGGTGAAGGTGCTCAGCCTCTTTTTTATCGACCGTGTGGCAAGCTATGCCGGTGAACCGTCCACAGAAGACCCACGCGCGGGATTCATCCGGCGAGCGTTTGATGAGGAATACGTTGCGGTCGCGAAGCGTATGGAGCTGGACGCGGCGACGCTCCCGCCGCCGGACAAAGTGCGCTCCGCGTACTTCGCCCAAGACAGGACAGGTAACGCCAAGGACACCAGCGGGGAAACGGCAGCCGACGATGACGCTTACGAATTGATCATGAAGGACAAGGAGCGGCTGCTTGACCCCAACGAGCCGGTCAAGTTCATCTTCAGCCACTCCGCTTTGCGAGAGGGATGGGACAATCCGAACGTCTTTCAACTGTGTGTCATGCGGCAAGTGACCGGGGAGATTCCGCGGCGGCAGCAGATCGGCCGGGGGATGCGGCTGTGTGTGAATGAATCGGGGGCAAGGATTCACGATACTTCAATCGACCGCCTGACGGTGGTGGCCAACGAAACGTACCAGGACTTCGCCGGACGACTACAGACGGAGATCGAGGAGGAATGCGGGGTTTCGTTCCAAGGGCGGATCGAGAACGCCCGCGAGCGGCGGAAAATCAAGCTGCGGAAGGGCTGGCAGCTTGACGACAATTTCATTCAGCTTTGGGAACGGATCAAGCACAGGACGCGATACCGGGTCGAGTATTCGACGGAAAATCTCATCGTCGCGTGTGTCGACGGGATCAAAGGTATTCCGCCGATAAGCGCCCCCAGAATCCGGGCGGTGACGACGGAACTGGAATTGACGAAAGCCGGAGTCGGGCTGGGAAAACTGCGGTCGGCCAGCAGCGCGGTTGTAGAGGCCGATGCAATCGCGTTGCCGGATATGGTGGCGTATCTCGTTCAGGAGACAGAGTTGACGCGCGACACCGTGTTGCAAATTCTCTTCCGATCAGGGCGGCTTGCTGACGGTGTTCTCAATCCTCAGCAATTCCTCGATGGCGCGCTGCGAGCGATCCGGCACGCGCTGGACCAAATCATGATCCGTGGCATCAAATACGAAAAAATCGCCGGGCAGAGCTATGAAATGATGCTGTTCGAGGCGCGCGAGCTTGAAGGGTATCTGTCGAAAATACTTTCAGTCAAAAAAAGCATCCACGACGCGATATTATTTGACTCCGAAGTGGAGCGGCAGTTCGCCAGCGATTTGGATGCACGGTCGGATATTAAGTTGTTTGTCAAACTCCCCGCATGGTTCAAAGTTGAAACGCCGATCGGCACCTACAATCCAGATTGGGCGATCGTCAAGCAGCCGGAGGGTGAACCGGAGCGCTTATACCTCGTCCGCGAGACAAAGAGTGCACCGACCGTTCAGCAACTTCGCGACCGAGAATATCTGAAGATTCAATGCGGTCGCGCACATTTCGATTCCCTCGGGGTCGATTTCAAAACTGCCGTCCGAGCCTCAGAAGTCTAAACGCTGCCGCGCCAGCCGCCATTGGTCACTCCATCACGGAGATGAGCTAACTGCCCATTCGGCAATCGGCAATCGGCAATAGGCAACAGGCAATCGGCAATTGGCAATCGGCAATTCGCATTCGGCAATAGGCAATCGGCAATCGGCAATCTCTTCACCACCCCAACTCCGCCGTTTGGTCCTCGTTCTCCAGCTTTCCCCTCTCCCGCCTCAGCGCAATTTTTCTCCGCTTCTCCTGTATCTCCATGGTTTTCTTCACCTCCTCCGGATCCGTCGGCCCGACCGGCTCGTCCTTGATCAATCCCATCCCCTTCAAAAGCTGTAGTGCCGCTCGCGCATCCCCGGCCTCCAGCGCTTTCTCCAGCGCATCGGTCGCCTTGTCCGTCAGCGCCCGCTACAATCGCCTCATGTCGTCGGCCACCGAAGCGTTCAATTTTCAAGCCCTGAGCGCTGAAGCCGCGGCCGACGAACGCCTCAAAACCGCCCTCGGCGCCAACACCATGCGGCAATACGAGGGCCGCCGGCAAGCCATGCTCCAACTGCCCGATGCCGACGGCCTGCGCTCCCTGGCCGGCCAGATCAAGCAGCACACGCTGGACCATCTCGATTTCTACCTCGAACAACTGCAATCTTCCGTCCAGCGCAACGGCGGGCGCGTGCACTTCGCCAACGATGGCGACGCCGCCAAAC
>JBEKXM010000667.1:0-2613 GCA_049512115.1 Tepidisphaeraceae bacterium
GCCGGACTTGTAGCGCAAGGCATCGAGCTTCGCTGGATCGGCCACGGCCAACAGGGCGTCAATGCCTGCCAAGACCCGGCCTGGGAAAGCGAACGCGCACGCGGCGAGGTCGTCGGTCCCGACCTGACGAATAAAGATGATCTTGGAAAAGCGCTGGTCCGCCACCTGGTGGAGCAGCATTACGACGCCGTCTTCATCAATCTACCCCAGGAACACTTCGAGATGAACGTCGTGCGTTATCTGCCCAGTTCCATCGTGCGCATCATGCTGGTGGGGGCGATGGGGGGCGGAACCTACCGTCTGTGCCGCAGCATCCGCGACTACGTGCATGCGACCGTCGGATTGTGTCCGCGCACTCGAGACGATCTGGTGAAGGATTTTGGATTCGATCCGGACCGGATTTCGGTCGGCGGGGAGATTGATCTGGCGCCCTACCGCAACCTGCCGCCCAGGCCGCCGTCCGAGCAATTGCGGGTCGTTTATTTCGGGCGGATGTCCGACCCGGCAAAAGGGATCTTCACGCTGCCGCGCATTTTTCAGCGGCTGGCGGATGTGCCGGCTCATCTTTCCATCGTCGGCGACGGTCCGGACCTGGAAAAGCTTAAAGTTCTCTGCCAGCCGCTGGGGGATCGCGTCAGTTTTGTGCCGGTTGTGCCGCCGCGCGACATCCCGGCGCTGTTGTCTCAACAGGACGTTTTTATTTTCACCAGCCGTTGCGAGGGACTGGGATATGTGCTGCTGGAAGCGCTGGCGGCGGGTTGCGTGCCGGTCAGCTCGCGGATTCGCGGCGTAACCGATTACGTCGTCCGCGACGGCCAGACCGGCATCCTGTTCCCCGTGGACGATGCCGCCGCCGCCGCTGAGGGGATCCGTCGGCTGGCGCAGGACCCGCAATTGCTGCAAAGCCTGCGCAGCGCCGGCATGGACGATTGCCGCCGCCGCTTCGACGCCGTTGCCATGGGGCCAAGGTGGGCTCAATTGCTGCGCACGCTGCACGAGCGGCCCCCCACGATTGCAACGCCGCTTCCACTGGAACAATGGAATTATCCGGCGGCATTCAGCCCAAACTGGCGCCGCTGGATTCCCGAGAGACTGAAAAATGTGATTCGCGCTCGCATCGCGTGATCGAGCCGCCGGCGGCACATGGATGTGAATTGATCATCCTTCATCGGCCGGGTGATTCGGCCTGAGGTATTCCGATGGAAGGCACAGACGGCTCGGACTTAGACGGATCGGGCGCTTCGATCGTCATCAGCGCTGGGAATCTGGACGCGGGTGGCGCCAAGACGCACCTGATTCTGCTCAGCAAGATGTTGAGCCGAACCGGCGCCAAGGTCACGGTCGTTGGAACCAAGCGGGGATGGACAAAAGCGGAGATCGAAGACGTCGAGGCGGCGGGCGTGCGGGTGAAGACTCCGCCTCGCTGGATGGCGCGAGGCGCCGGCCATTCACGCCTTTGCCGCGCCTACGCCGCCGCGGCGCTTCCCCTGTGGGCGTGGCGGGCGCCGACGTGCCTGTATCTCATCGGCGAGGGGAATTACCACCTCTGGGCGCGCCGCTGGCTCGGACGGGCAACGCCGACGGTTTATCACGAAGTCCTCTGCGATCCGGAGCCGGATAACCTCCGCGGCCGTTGCGCTCTTGCTTCGGACGCCGTGGTCGCCAATTCGCTTGCCGTCGCCGACCAGTTCCGTCGCTTTGTGGGAAGAATTCCGGTCAAGGTGATTCCGTTTCTGACGTCGGATCGGCCGTCTCCGCCTCCCTCGCCGCGTTCCGCGGCAGGCGATCGTGAATTGCGCGTCGTCTATCTCGGCCGCGTGATTGAACACAAACGCCCCGATGTCCTGGTTGAGCAGTGGAAGAACCTCACGGCGACCGGCCCCATCGGGCCGGCGCGGCTTGACATCTACGGCTACGACGCCGCCGGCGGTCTTATCCCGAAGCTGAGACGATTGGCAGCAGAAAATGGCATCGGGAATATCGTGACCCTCCACGGTTCATACCAGAGCGGTCAATTGGACGACATCCTGGGCGTCGCCGATGTCGTCGTCTTGCCGAGCCGCTGGGAGGGCTTGCCGCTCGTGCTCGTCGAAGCAATGCAGCGGGGCGTGCCGATTGTGGCGACCGATGCGGGCGGTAGCGCGGAGTTCGGCCGCGATAATCCCGACGTGAGGATTACCCCGATCGATTGGGACGCGTTTGCGAAAGGCTTAAGCGAAATGGCGGAACTATTGCGGGCGGGCAAGATAGATTCTCTTCGGCTTCATCGCTGGACCGAGGCGCGATACGGTTACGCCACCGTTGCCCGCCAATGGCGCGCCGCGCTGTTGCGGCCGCGCGAATTCTTCGGCCCTGGAGACGGCTGGAAACAACATTGACGGCGTGGTCGGGAACGGGGGCGGGACTGATCGGGCGCCGCAAGGGATCCATGCGTCAGTTCTGACCTTGTGGCCCGGGATGTCGCGGAATATTTTGCGATTGCGCAAGGAGCTCGGCGGGCGAAAAATTCGCCGGGCGATTCTCCGCATTTGCCATGGGAGGTGAAGCCGGCTCGCGTTGTGCCGCCGCCCCAGCCGGCTGCCGCCAGATCAGCCCGAAGTGTCGCAGGGCCTC
>JBEKXM010000668.1:0-2611 GCA_049512115.1 Tepidisphaeraceae bacterium
CCGCCCGACGGAACACGCCAAAAGCTCCGCCAACTCGGTCCGGAACAATTTGCCCAATGGGTGCGCCGCCAGAAACGCCTGCTCTTCACCGATACCACGTTCCGCGATGCGCATCAATCGCTTCTGGCGACGCGCGTGCGGACCTACGATCTGTTGGCCGTCGCCGGCGCCACCGCACACCTCGCCCCCCAGCTTTTCAGCCTGGAAATGTGGGGCGGCGCTACCTTCGACGCCGCCTTGCGATTCCTCCAGGAGGACCCCTGGGACCGCCTCGACCAACTCCGCGCCAAGGTCCCCAACATCCTCTTTCAAATGCTCCTTCGCGCCAGCAACGCCGTCGGCTATACCAATTACCCCGACAACGTCGTCCGCGAGTTCGTCGTTCGCGCCGCCGAGCACGGCATCGACCTCTTCCGCATCTTCGATTCCCTCAACTGGACCGAAAACATGATGGTCGCCATGGATGCCGTCCGCGAAAGGACCAGCGCCATCTGCGAAGCCGCCATCTGTTACACCGGCGACATTCTCGATCCCCGCCGGACCAAATATTCCCTGAAATACTACGTCAAGATGGCCAAGGAACTCCTCCGCATGGGCACGCACATCCTGGCGATCAAGGACATGGCCGGGCTTTGCAAGCCCTACGCCGCCCACGCCCTGGTCAAGGCCCTTCGCGACGAGGTGGACGTTCCCATCCATTTCCACACTCACGACACCAGCGGCATCAACGCGGGAAGCATTTTGCGCGCCTCCGATGCCAACGTCGACATCGCCGACGCCGCCCTCGCCAGCATGAGCGGCCTCACCAGCCAGCCCAACCTCAATTCCCTTGTCGCCTCATTGCGCAATACCCCCAGGGATACCGCTCTGGATTTGGACGCCCTGAACCATCTGGCGGACTACTGGGAAGCCGCCCGCGAGCAATATTACCCCTTCGAGGAAAACCTCAAGGCCGGCTCGGCTCACGTCTATCACCACGAGATGCCCGGCGGACAGTACACCAATCTCCGCCAGCAGGCTAAGAGCCTGGGCCTGGAGCACCGCTGGAACGAAATTGCCGAGATGTACGCCCAGGTAAACGAACTCTTCGGCGACATCGTGAAGGTCACGCCGTCCAGCAAAGTCGTCGGCGACATGGCCCTGTTCATGGTCACCAACGGTTTGACCGCCCTGGACGTTTTGAATCCCGCCAAAAAACTCCATTTCCCCAAGAGCGTCGTCGAATTGATGCAGGGCGCGATCGGCCATCCCGAAGGCGGTTGGCCCAAGGTCCTTCAGAAGATCGTTCTCGATACCGCCGGCGCCGAGGCCGTAAAGGGCCGGCCCGGCGCCAAGCTCCCTCGCGCCGATTTCGACAAAACCCGCATCGAACTGCAAGACAAGGTCGCCGGCAACGTGCGCGACGTGGACGTCCTCTCCTACCTGCTCTATCCCCACGTTTTCTCCGATTACCAGAAGCACGTGAAGGCTTACGACGACACCTCCACCTTGCCGACCTACGCATTTTTCTACGGCTTGCAGAGCGGCGAGGAAATCTCCGTCGAAATCGAGCCGGGAAAAACCCTCATCATCAAATATCTCACCTGCGGACAGGTCCGCGACGATGGAACGCGCACCGTTTTCTTCGAGCTGAACGGCCAGCCCCGCGAGGTCGTCGTCACCGATCGCTCCGGCGAGGCCAAGATACCCCGGCACCCCAAGGCCGACCTGGACAACCCCAATCACGTCGCCGCCCCCATGCCCGGCAAAATCTCCAACGTCGCCGTCGCCAAGGGCCAGGCCATGAAGCCCGGCCAGCGCCTGCTCTCCATCGAGGCCATGAAGATGGAGACCGCCATATACTGCCCGCGCCAAGCCAATATCGGTGACATCCTCGTGAAACAGGGTTCCATTGTCGCTGCCGGAGATCTATTGATTGTGTTGGAAGGCTGATAGTCGGTCAATTTCCCCCCCCGAAAGCCCACGGATGGCTATCCGTGGGTTCCTTCGGACGTGGAATATCCCCAATTGACCGACTACCGGAAGGACAACGATGGCCTCATTCCATCTCCCCCGCCTTCGCGCCGCTCTCAAGCCGTTTCGGCTCTATTGGTTTCCACGGCTGCGAAGCACCAACGATCACGCGGGACGCCTGCGGCGATCGGGCCGCCTTTATGCCCCGGCCATCGTGCTGACCGGATGCCAAATCGCCGGACGCGGACGCGCCGCCAATACCTGGTGGTCCAACCGCGATGTCCTGACCGTCACCTTCGCCTTTCCCGTCCACGAGCGCCTCCCCCCGCAGGAGTTGCCCCTGATTGCCGGCATCGCCCTGCGCAACGCCGCCGCCGAAATCACCGGCGAAAATGATATCCTCCTCAAATGGCCCAACGATCTGCTCCATAACGATCTGAAACTCGCCGGACTCCTCTGCGAACGGGTCAGCAATGTCGATCTCGTCGGCATCGGCCTGAACGTCAACGTCGATCCCGCCGTCGCGCCGCGCGCGCTGCGCAACCAGATCACCTCCCTCTACTGCATCGCCGGCAAACCCTTCGACATAACCGACGTGCTCATCCGCATCGCCCAGCAGTTGCACCGCAACGTGCGGCGCAGAATGGAAATGCCCTTC
>JBEKXM010000669.1:0-2605 GCA_049512115.1 Tepidisphaeraceae bacterium
TCTGTGCCAGGCCGGGGTGGCTTCGCGGACGTGCTCCTGCGGCAGCCAGCTCTCGTCGTCGCACCGCCGATAGACACGGCCGATCCGCGCGCCCGCAGGCGGCGCGACGACCGTCGGCGACTGCTGAATGGGCGTTACCGCGACCGGGGAAGGCTCTGGCGGCTTTGCGAGTTCCGCTGCCAACAGACGCGCGATCCGTAAGCTAGCAGCCAGGATGCCGAGCACCGCGATGGCTATCCACGCAAGCAACACCACCTCAACAACGTTCATTGCCCCACCCCCAACAAAGCCAGCATCGCCAGGAACCCCGACCTGATGCCGGCGGCAACAGACTCCGCAAGGGCGAAGGTCTCCGACAACGCCCTGCCAATCGCTCGCCCCACAGAATCTCCAACCGCAATCGCGTCCACCGCGGTCCTCTGCATGGCCCGCGCAATCCCCTCACTGGGCGCGATGGCGTCCACCAGGTTCAGTACCTTGGCTTTGATCGCACCGAAGACTTCACTGAGTGAGAAGGTATCCGACACTGCTTTAGCGGTCCCCCTTGCGAACGCCTCGATTGCCGAGAAGGCTTCCGCACACGCTTTGCCCACGCCTTTGGCGAACGCCTCGATCAGTGAAATCGGGGCTTCGGTGAGTGCGCGGCCGGTACCCTTGGTGGCCGCTTCGGAGGGCGAGAATGGATCGCTCAGAGCCTTGCCGCTAGCGCGCATAAGCGAATCAGCCTGGCCCAACGTATCTGCCGCGCTCTTCCCGGCCCCCCGGGCCAGCGTATCGGCGAGTGAAATAGATTCACTTACGCCGCGCGCCGTTAACCTGCCGAACAGTTCCGAGACCCTGAAAGATTCACCCAGAGGCCGGGCCGTCAATTTGCCGAATCCCTCGGACACGCTGAACGTTTCAACTGGGGAGCTGCTGTAAGAGTTGCCACCCCCGCCCACAGCAGTTTCGGCGCCCCAGGTGAGGAAGCCCGGCGAACCGATGTTGCCGGGGGAATTCTGGTTGGCGTACTCGGTAAGAATCCAGTCGGCGGAACGAAGAGCGTCAGAGATCCGGAGCTCGTCCATCAGACCCGTGAAATTATAGCCCGCGAAACCAGTCCCAATTTCATATTGGTTGACGGCTGCCGAAAGGATCACACCAGCGACGTTGAATATCTGAGCACCGTTCAGATACCCATAGGATCTAGATCCGTCAGAAGTGAAAACTATATGTTGAAACCCGCTGGTACTGGCAGGAATTTCGCTGTCAGATGCAGTCCCGGTTGGGTATGGATAGGCGTTCCAATAACCATTTTGAAAGCCCAGGATGACGGTTAGATGATTGTCGCTCCCCCCAGCGTTGTTGTAGCCATCGGTGACGTACTGGGTAGCTGAAATGGAAGTCGGTTTCACCCACATTTCAAAGGTCGCGGCACTACTGGGGAAGCTGAGTGTTGGGCCTCCTCTGAGGGCGCTCGCGCCATCAAAAGAGATCGCACCAGCGACAACACCTGCTGCGGCCGTGGGGGTCCCGTACACGACATAATTCAGGTCGTTTCCGTTGCCGCTGGAATCCAAGGCACTGTATGTCGCCCCGTTTCCAAAGTGGTAGACACCTCTGAAATTGGAGTCCCATACGCCGGTCGTCCGGGAGGGCGGCGAAGCGTTATCGTACAACAGATAAAACGTCGCGTTCGCCGCGTGCGAGACCGTGGGCACCTGCACCCAGGCCCACAGAACGCCGTTCACGTTATCGTAATAGTCGATTTCGCTCGGGTACTGTGTGGCCCCGCCATTGTCCGCGAAAAACAGAATATCGGCGCCGGACGAACTCTGGACGTGTCCACCATGCGCGGCATCCTTCAGGCTTGCGTCAAACCCGTAAACGAGTACGGGAAAACTGGACGAGTCCGACGACCCACACTTGGTGTGGTCAATCTCCAGCGACCTGTAATATGCCCATCCCATGTTAGTCGGCGGAGGCGGAGGCGGCGGAGAGACCGCCCCGCCTATTAAAAATTTCCCGTGCCGTGTGCGGTCGTGCCTCCGTTCGGCGTGGCCGCGGCGTCATAGCTGATCTTGCCGGTTGAATCCGCCGTGAGAATGACCGTAAGAGCATCGCCGTTGAGGTTGAATTGGAACGTGAAACTCGCTCCGGCGATGAGCGGCATAGTGTAGGCCGGGATGGTCGTTGAACCGATGGTGCACGCAATGGACAGCGCCGTCGCCGGTACGTTGTTGCCCGTGAGTGTGCAGGTTTCCGAGCCCGCCGTCACTACCAGTTTGCCCGGCTGGGGTGGCGTGAACGTCACCGTGCCGACGGCGGCCTGCGCGAGCATCAGCGCGCACGCCGCCAGAAGGAATACCGCAAAGAGTTTTTTCATCGTCGTTCTCCTAGGTCTGGTACTTGTGTGTCACCGTGAGGCTGTCGCCCGATACCACGTTGATGGCCGAGAACACCTGGCGCGCCAGTAGATTGCCCGTGCTCGCTGCGTCAAGGATTCCCTCCTCGGTGACAGCGAAGGTCGCCGAAAAGGTCCAGGTGTGCACGAGCTGCGTCGTGTCGTTAGCGACCGAGGTGTTCACTTGCGTCAGATTCCCGCCGCTGACCAGTGCGCGCGCCC
>JBEKXM010000670.1:0-2597 GCA_049512115.1 Tepidisphaeraceae bacterium
AACTTTGTGAGGATGGCTCCTTTCTCGTGCGTTTTCAGGGTCGGCATCTTGATCTCCGGCGTCGTGCAGGAACAACTGGCGCGGACGTCCGCAATATGCACGTCCTCGACATAGAGGTTCTCCAGGGCAAAGGAATACTCCGCTTTCGTGCCCCGCGCGACCACGCCAAAATCGTTGCTCGTCGTCGAGAACATCTTGGCGGCCCATTCCTGGGCAGAGGCCGGAACAGAAAACAGAATCACTACGAGTGCCGCCCGTGCGGCTTTGCAATACATGGCTGCTGACTCCTGGAACGATAGTGTTTGATACTGGAACCAATGCCGTCGGTGATGGGGAGAAGCTCCTCGCGCCAAACCGATAGTCCCTTTGGCGCCTCGATTCCCAGCTTGACCCGCCCCTTGTGAATCTCCAGCACCTTGACGGTGATGTCCGATCCGATACGAATCGCCGTATCGCAACTGCGCGATAGCACCAACATGCGAATCCTCCTTGATGGTTTTCTTTCAATCCGCCGGTCATCATCGATGGCTTCACGGCCCGGTCTTGTATCTCAGCGGGCGTTAAGCGATCCGGCGATCGCGGACCGGATTTGTACGACGAAACTCATTCCTCCGAGGGTCAGCACGTCGTCAGGCCCCAAGGACGAGAATTCCGTGCGGACGCCGTTGACAATCGTGCCGTTCTTCGAGCCCAGATCGTGGACCACCAGAGCGCCGTTGGCTGCGATGATTTCGCAGTGCCTGCGGCTGACATAGATGTCGTTCAGCCGCACATCCACGCCGGGTCCGCGGCCAATCACCGCGGGGAAGCTCGGCAGCGCAATGAGCGGCGTTCCGCAGGGCAGGGCCGCAAGCGAGTATTCCACTTCGGTTGCCGGCTCAAATTCCTCGATTGCCGGCTTAAGTTCTTGTACGACGGTGATCATCGGCAATCGCGCCTCCCTTTCCAACGCAGCGAAGGGCGAGTGACAACGCCCCATCTGCTCCGGGGAAGCTTGTATAGCAACATCTGCGCCGAACGGCCGCGGAGTTTCACCAACGGTCGAAATGCACCCGCGATTCATCGTAGCCGCATTTCGGCGAGTTCTGCTCGGCCGGATAACCGACAGGAGTCAAGGCAAACGGAATCACGTGGGACGGCAAATCGAGCAGCTTACGGAAGTTCTGCACGCGGCCTTCGACCGGGTAGATGCCCAGCCACGTGGCTCCCAGCCCCATCGCTTGGGCCTCGATCAGGATATTTTGCGTGGCAGCCGCGCAGTCTTGAACCCAAAAGCCCGAGTGCTTTTGCAGCGTCTGATCTCCACAGACGACGATGGCAATCGGGGCCTCCAGCACGGTATGGGCGAAGGGGTGCATGTCGGCGATTCGCTCTCGGGTCCTTACGTCCTCGACGACCACGAAATGCCAGGGGCGCTCATCCCCCGCCGAATGGGCAGCCATCGCGGCCTGCAACAACTCCCGCACGCACTCTGGGGAAACGGCCCGGTCCGTATAGCTGCGGATATTGATTCTCGCGAGAATGGCGTTCATCGGCGGTGCCTCGCTGGGCATGGTGCGCAGTACAAGTATCGTGGGCCCCATCCTGTGTCCCACCACGACTGCAATCTCTGTTCCGTTCTGTATTCGTCGAAGCCGCAGCGACGAAAACCGTTGGAATTGAGAACCAGCGCGCTCGTCGGTATCATATTGATAGTCCCTCGTTCAATCTGATAGGATATCGGTTGGCTCCTTTCGAAAGCGACTGCCCATGAACGCCGAAGAATTGCGATTGGATGAGTTGGTTCGCTTTGGCGAGGGGTTGGTGGACCTCCACGGCAGGCGGCTTATCATCCACGATACGGCCACCTTGGCGCAGTTCCGCCGCGACTTGATCGAGATGATCGGTTGGGACGATGCCCGCAGGACCCTAACCCGCAAGGGCTACTTCTGGGGACAGGCCGACGCCGCCGCCATGAAACGCATCTTCCATTGGGATAGCGTGGAGGAATGGCTTAGGGCCGGTTCCAAGCTCAGTAAGATTTGGGGCTTTGCCGCGGCGGATTCGATTTCCTTCGCCATGGATGAGGCGTCCGGCAGCTTCTCGATGGAATTCATCTGCCAGGATTCCGTCGAGGTGGACGAGTACCTCGCAGAGTTTGGGACTGCGGACAAGCCCTGTTGCTGGATGTTGATGGGGTATGCCAGCGGGTACGCTTCCTACTGTGTGGGAAAGAGCGTGTACTTCGTGGAACGGGAGTGCCGCGCCAAGGGCGACAAGCGATGTCTGGCGATGGGCATGGACGTTGATTCTTGGGGGAAGGCGATCGCCGAGCACTTGCCCTACTTCCATGCCGCCGACATCCAGGGCAAGATCCAAGCGCTGACCACGCAGTTGCGCGAGAAGGAATTGGAGTTGAATCGTCGCGAAAAGCAACTGGAGCACGCCCAGGCCGGTTCGCAGATCGCCTCGGTTGAGGTTCGCAGCCGCGAGTTTCAGCGGGTGGTGGAATTGGCGGAGCGCGTGGCCAAATTCGATTCTTCGGTGCTGATTACGGGCGAGACCGGCGTGGGCAAGGAAATCGTCGCGCGCCACATTCACGGCCATTCGCCGCGGAG
>JBEKXM010000671.1:0-2587 GCA_049512115.1 Tepidisphaeraceae bacterium
GAAGCCTCGTGGTCGCAATCGCGGCTGTAGGAGATTTCGCGGCGATGGCGGGAACTTTCGCTGCGAAGGGAATCCAGCGCCAGATGCGTGGCGGTACGATGCAGCCAGCCGCCGAGGTTCTGCCGGACTTCGTGCGGCCGGCGCATCAGGCGGAAAAATGTCTCCTGGGAAAGGTCCTCCGCCCTGGACCCATCCCCGATAACGCGCAGGCAGGTGGCGTAAACGAAGCTGGCGTAGCGCTGCACGATCTGGGCGAAAGCCTGTGGATCGCCGAATCCGGAGTAACGCCGCAGAAGGGCGAAATCATCCTCGCGCCCTTCCGGCTCTATGGCAGAGGCCGCGGCGGGTTCGGCAATCGTATCGAGTTCCAACGCCATCGTTTGCTCCAACGTATTGACGGAAAGGGGCTCAGAAATTTCAGTGTCCGTTGACATTGGAGTCCTCCGAAGGCTTGAGATCGACGACCCGGCCGAGTTCGGCTGCATCCGTAACTCCTTTATTTACAAGCAATTGTCCCACATCACGCAGGCTTTGATAGCCGGGTTGCCCTTGGTAGGCGCGGGCGAGGCAGTCGCTATCGCCGCGCTGAAGCAGGCTCTTTTTCAATGTCGGGTCCATGGCGACGAATTCGGCGATGGGGGCGCGGCCGTGATATCCCCGGCCGTCGGCCGAGCGGCGGCGGAGAAGGCGCTGCGCGACGATGGCATGGATGCTGCTGGTGAGTTGATACGGCTCGATCCCCATCTCGAGCAATCGCGCCAGGGCGCCGGCCGGGGTGGCGGCATGAAGCGCGGTGATGAGCCGGTGGCCGGATAACGCGGCCTGAACCGCCAGCGACGCCGTCACCGCATCGCGAACCTCGCCGAGCATCAACACCTGCGGGTCCTGGCGGAGAATGCTGCGGAGAGCTTTTTCGTATGTGAGCTGGCCGAACGGGGAAACTTCGATTTGCGTGACGCCGGGCACGTCGCGCTCCACGGGGTCTTCCAGGGCGATGATGCTCAGGCCGGGGCTGACCTGCGCTATGTGGCGAAGCAACGCGTAAATCGTGGTGGTTTTGCCGGACCCGGCGGGGCCGGTGAGGATCAACATCCCGCAATCCGCCGAGGCAAAGCCGATCAATCCTTTGAGGACCGAAGGGGGCAAGGAGAGATTTTCCAGGATTGCCGGCTGGACGTGCTCGGCGGGCATGCGAACGGCGGCGCGCATGCCGTGAATCGTCGGCATGATCGAGAGGCGCAGTTCCACCGCGGGATTTTCGGATGTCGTCGGCACGGAAATCCGGCCCTCCTGCGGAACGTCGAGCCGGTAGGTGAGGAGCCTGGCCATGACCATCATGCGGGTGACGACGGCGCGGCCGACGGAGGGCTCCAGTTTTTTGTATGTCTCAAGGACGCCATCGACGCGGAAGCGAACGTCGTAAAAGTCGGCGGCAGGCTCGACATGGATGTCCGAGGCCCGCTGCCGCAGGGCCTCGCTCAGGAGCAAGTCCACCAGTGGCCGAACATCCGGCAGAGCCGATGTTGCGGCGGTCATGAGCATATTCTACCAGAAAAGGGCATGGGCGTTTGTAAGGAATGACGGCTTGGGGTGGGCAAAAGTGCAAAAAAGCGCGTTTTCCGTCGTGGGTCAGTTTGAATTTTCATCGCGATTCTGACGAACGTGTGACCAGATGGCCCGAACAAAAATGACGAGCGATATCAACCACGGGATTGCCAGTATCATGATTAGCGATGCAACAATCGCCTCTTCTGGGCCACCAAGGAATGTGCTCCAATCCCTTGGCGGGTCGTACGGCAGATACTTCAGCACAAATAAGCTGAGGATGATTACCGACAGAATGCCGAAAAACACCGCGGGGGCCATGGGCATGCGCCGTCGCGGCGATGGAGACGGCGAATAATAATCCAGCGGTCGATGGTCCCGCATAAGCGCATTTTAACCGAGCAGCGTCACCAATTCCTCAATTCCCCAAACAGGGTCGATCAACCCCGTCGGATGTGCCCAGTTTCCCGGGAAAGGCGCAAGTACCGGCTTGGGTTTTGATAGTGACACAGACCGCTCCGCTCGTGCTGATATCGACGGAGTACCGTCGATGCGTGCGGCATACCGCACGCCACGGGCGAGACGCCCGTGCCACAATTTACCTACCTTGAACAAACGTGGTCAGGGCCAGATAATCCGGCGAGGTCGGTTATGCAGGCACAGATTGTCCAGATTCTCAACGCGCCGGATTACCCGCAGGAAATCCAGCGCGCCGCGGAATTACTGGCGGCGGGCAAGCTGGTGGTGCTGCCGACCGAGACGGTTTATGGCGTCGCGGGGGTGCTGACCAATGCGGAGGTTCGTTCGAGCTTGGCGCAGATTCGGGGTTCGGCCAAACCCAAGCCGTTCACGATCCACCTGGCGCGGCCGGGGGATGCGGTGCAATATCTGGGTGAAGCGAACGATTTTGCGCGGCGGGTGATTCATAAGCTCTGGCCCGGGCCGGTCGGGTTGGTGTTTGACGTGGCGGAGTCGAGGCGGCGGGAAGTGGCGTCAGAACTGGGGGTGGAGCCGGGCGATCTTTACGATGGGGCATCGATCA
>JBEKXM010000672.1:0-2573 GCA_049512115.1 Tepidisphaeraceae bacterium
AGGCCGTCGTCGCCGTCGGCGCCTGCGCCTGCACCGGCGGGATTTTCCGGGAGTGCTACAACATTTCCGGCGGCGTCGATGGCGTCATCCCCGTGGACGTCTACGTCCCGGGCTGCGCCGCCAGGCCCGAAGCCATCATTGACGGCGTCATCAAAGCCGTCCAAGTGCTCGAGCATAAGCATCTCGCCATGAAGTCCAACGCCAACCGGGACCAGGCCCTTTATCTCCCCGCCGAAGCGGAAGACGCGCCCGAAATCCTCGCATTGCAGCGAATCGCCTATCGGACGCACGAAGAACTCTACGGCGGCGAGGAAAACGTCCCGCCTCTGATGGAAACTCTGCCGGAATTGACCGAAGAATTTTCCAAGACGCGATTCGTCAAGGCGGTGGTCAACGGCAAGCTCATCGGCTCCGCGCGTGCGCTCCCCAATGAGCACGCCGCCCACGTCAGCCGCATCATGGTGCATCCCTATTTTCAACGTCGCGGCATTGGCCGCCGGTTGTTGGCTGAAATCGAACAGGCCCTTCAGGACGACGTGAAGCTCTTTGAGACGGCTGTCGGCGGTAAGAGCGAGGACTGCATCGCCTGGCTTCAGCGGCAGGGCTATCGAATCGTCCAGATCGCCCCTCCCGCGCCCGCCGACACGTGCGTTCTTCTCCAGAAGGAGCGCGCATGACCGGCGAAACGGACATCCAGACGATCACCGCCGACGTCCTGCTGGAAAGAGTGCGGGCGCTGCGCGATCAAGGATTTCGGCTCGTTCAAATCGGCGCGTCCCGCCTGCCCGAATCCATGGAACTGATCTACAGCTTCGACCGTGAGAACCGCCTGGCCAACTTGCGCCTGAATTTACCCCTCGCCCAGCCCCGCGTGCCAAGCATCAACTCCATTTATAAGTGTGTGCTGCTCTATGAGAACGAAATACACGACCTGTTCGACGTACAAGTCGATGGAATGGCCGTGGATTTTCACGGCAATTTATACAAGACGGCCATCAAGCACCCGTTCGCCAGCATAAAAGCGCCCCGCCCAAACCCAACGACGGAGCCGAAACCGGCCGCCTCGGCCAAGACTGCGACGTGAGGACTTTATGCCGCGCACGATTATTCCATTTGGCCCTCAACACCCCGTCTTGCCGGAGCCCGTTCATCTCGACCTGGTCGTCGAAGACGAAAAAGTCGTCGAAGCGAGGCCTTCCATTGGTTTCATCCATCGCGGACTCGAAAAACTCGTCGAGAAGAAGGATTACGTCGAGTTCGTTTACGTCGCCGAACGCATTTGCGGCATCTGTAGCTTCATCCACTCTCAGACCTATTGCCAGGCGATTGAATCGCTCATGAACGTCGCCGTCCCCCCGCGCGCCCTCTATCTGCGCACGGTTTGGGGAGAACTCTCCCGGATTCACAGCCATCTGCTCTGGCTCGGCCTGATGGCCGACGCCATGGGATTTGAAAGCCTCTTCATGCATTCCTGGCGCGTGCGGGAGAAAGTGCTCAACATCGTGGAAGCCACCGCCGGCGGCCGCGTCATCTTTGGTTCCTGCAAAATCGGCGGCGTGCGCCGCGACATCGACGCCCAACGCATCGCGCAAACGATCTCCGACCTGGATTCCATCCAGGCGGAGATCGCCGAGATCACCAAGGTGTTCCTCAACGACCGCTCCGTGAAGGCGCGGCTCGGCGGCGTCGGCGTGCTTTCGCGGCCCGAGGCGTACGACCTCGGCTGCGTCGGCCCCACCCTCCGCGCCAGCGGAGTCGCCCAGGACATGCGCACCCTCGGCTATGCCGCGTTCAAGGACCTGGACCTGGCCCCCATCACGCGCACCGAGGGCGATTCCTATGCCCGCTGCGCCGTCCGTTGCGACGAGCTTCTCCAGTCCGCCCGGCTTATCCGCCAGGCCCTGGCCAAAATCCCAGCCGGCGAAGTGGCCGTCAAAGTCACCGGCAATCCCACCGGCGAAATCATCGCCCGCACCGAGCAACCTCGCGGCGAGGTCGTCTACTTCATCAAGGCCAACGGAACCAAAAACCTCCAGCGCTTCCGCATCCGCACGCCGACGTTCGCCAATCTCCCCGCCATGCTCCAGTTGTTGCAGGGTTGCGACCTGGCCGACGTGCCCGTGCTCTTGCTCACGATCGATCCCTGTATCAGCTGCACGGAGAGATGAAATGGCTTATCTCGAGATGTCCAGGCTCGCGCTGAAATGGGCGATGAAACGTCCGCCGACCACGCGCTATCCCTTCCGCCCGCGGAGTCCCATCGCCGGCTCTCGCGGCCAGCTCGACCTCGACAAAGCCACCTGCATCTACTGCACCGCCTGCGCGAAAAAATGTCCCACCGGCGCGCTCTTCGTCAATCGCCCAAAGAAAAAATTCGCGATCGATCGCCTGCGATGCATCAGTTGCGGCTACTGCGTCGAGATTTGCCCCAAGGGATCGCTGCGGCTCTCCACCAGCCACGGCACCCCCGCGGTCACTCGCGACCGCGAATTCTGACTTTTTCCCGTTAGCCCCCGGCTTTGCCGGGGTTCGCTCAACATGGGGTGTCCTGCGCTCATCACGGAAAGCCCCGG
>JBEKXM010000673.1:0-2558 GCA_049512115.1 Tepidisphaeraceae bacterium
AGCTCGACGGCTTTCCAATCCACATAGATGTTTGTGCCGGTGACATCGCGTACGAAGTCTAGGGAATCGGACAGCTTCACTCCTGCGAGTTGCACGGAAGGGAGACGGCGATCGAGGAGGCTTTCCAACTTCTGGTCTTCGGCAGAAGCGGTTGGAAATGCCTCAATGACGGGCTGGGACGTTGGCGCAGCCCATGATCTTCCCCAGAAGAGGGCTGCGAATATCAATGCCGCAGCCGCGTGGCGCCCGATCCATATCATTTGACCTCCGCGGAAGGAAATTGCATTGTACCGAGTTGGCATTGAACCTGACAGAAATTCGGCCATCTGGCGTTCGTCGCCAAATCGGCGACAATACGCCAGCCACGATCTCCGGAAAGGGCCGATTGACGATGCAATTGCAAAACGTCGTTCTGATCGATCATCCGGTCATTCAGACCAAGCTGACCGAATTGCGCGACTACACCGCCGACCACCGCAAGTTCCGGGCCTTGCTCAACGAGATCGCGTCGCTGATGGTTTACGAAGTGACGCGGGATTGGCCCACCACGCCCAAGCCCGTGCAGACCCCGATGGAGCGGATGACAGGCCGGGTGCTGGCCCGGCGAGTGACGCTCGTGCCCATCCTGCGCGCCGGGCTGGGAATGGCCGAAGGGGTCCTGCGGCTGCTTCCCGACGCCCGTCTCGGCCATCTCGGCGTTTATCGCGATGAAAAAACCCTCGAACCCGTCTCCTATTACCAGAAGCTTCCCCCGGACATTGCAGCCACGGAGGTGCTGTTGATCGATCCAATGCTGGCGACCGGCGGCAGCGCGTTGGCGGCCGTGCACGTTCTGAAGAAATCCGGCGTCACCAGCCTGAAATTCGTCTGCCTCGTCGCCGCTCCGGAGGGCATCGCCGCACTGCATCGCCAGTACCCGGAAGTTCCCATCTTTTGCGCGGCCGTTGACCGTCAGTTGAACGAAAAAGGATACATCCTTCCCGGCCTGGGTGATGCCGGGGATCGGTTGTTTGGAACGTGAAGAAAGTTGTCGGGAATGTTTGGTCAAACCTTTGCTCCCGGCGATTTGGCGACCGTCGGTTTCCTGGTCGTCCTGGAGGGCCTGCTTTCCATCGACAACGCCCTGGTTCTCGGCGTGCTCGCCCAACGCATCGCACCGCACCTGCGGATCAAGGCCTTGTCCTACGGCCTGATCGGCGGACTTCTTCTGCGTCTGGCGGCCATCGCCGCCGCCGCCATCCTCCTGCGGTTTTCGATCCTTAAACTGCTCGGCGCGCTTTATCTCCTGTGGATATCCCTCGACTATTTTCTACGAAAGAAAGCCGACGTGCCGTCAAGCCATTCGCCGTCTCTCACGGGCCGGGGGTTTTGGCGCACCATCGCCGCCATCGAACTGACGGACCTGGCCTTCGCGGCCGACTCGATCCTGGCCGCCGTCGCGTTGGTCGGCCCGGCCCCGCCCGGATCCAACGCAACGATCCACCCCAAATTCTGGGTGATCGCCGTCGGTGGATTGCTTGGCATCGTATTGATGCGCTTCGCCGCCGCCGGCGTCGCCAAAATCCTCGGCCGCTTTCCCCGCCTTCATCGCAGCGCATATCTGCTGGTCTTGCTCATCGGTATCAAGCTCCTGATCGACTTCGCCGCCAACAACCCCAACCATCCCCATCGCGTCGATTTTCAGGACCCCGCCCGGATCGAACTTTGGCTCTTCTGGCTTTGTGCCGTCCTTGCCCTGGCGGCAGGCCTGACCGCCAGGCGGGCGCGGTGAATCATTTCCGCCAATCATTTCAGGTTGCTTCGATGGTTGGCCATCGGTACGATTCCGCTTTCGCGCCGAAACCGCCGGCGCGGGGGCGTTGGCAGCCCAGCTTGTCTCTCAGCACCGGAGTTTTGAAATGCGTTTGACCGAGATTCTCAAGGCCCAGAACATCCTCATGCCGATGCTGGCCTCGACCAAGAACGAGGCCATCGGCGAATTAGTCGCCCTGCTGGCAAAAAACGGCGAGATTCAGGATGCCAACGCCGTTCTCAATGCCGTCCTCGAGCGGGAGATGACGCGCACCACCGGAATCGGCAACGGCTTGGCGATCCCGCACGGGAAATCCTCCGGTACTGCGCAACTGGTGATGGCGATCGGCAAGCTGGCGGCGCCGATTGATTTCCAGGCCATCGATGGCAGGCCGGTGACGCTGATCTGGCTTCTCGCCTCCCCGCCCGATAAGACCGGACCGCACATCCACGCCCTGGCCAGGATCAGCCGCCTCATGACCAGCGATAAATTCCGCCAGGCCCTCACCCAGGCCAAATCCGCCCAGGAAATCTACGACGTCATTGTCCAGCAGGAAAATGCCCTATAGAGACCTTTGAATCCCCTCAAAGCCGCGCCGATAAATCCTCGATCTATGCGCGGCCTGCCGACTTCAGTCGGCAGGTGACAGGGTTATTCAAAGGTGCCTATAGGAATCACGAAGCGATCTTGCTCAATCCCGTTCGCGCCCTCCGCAGTTCCGCTCGCTGAAGTTCCCCCACGATCCGCAGAAGTTGGGCCATCTTCT
>JBEKXM010000674.1:0-2539 GCA_049512115.1 Tepidisphaeraceae bacterium
TGACAAAGCCACGCGATTCTTGTCGCCTCCGGCTGGTGCTGTAGCCATGGCTCATAGTCACTGTTGGAATCCGAGTGTTCCGGAAGCGGTGGGCAGTTGCGGGCCGCCGCGGCAATCAATGCCTTACTGAGGCCATACAGCTCCGCCAGTGCGCGCTGCGCTTTCGTGAGCTTGTCCAAGCCGGCAGGGACGGGAACGTCCTCTTCCTCCTCGGGGTCGTGGTTGCAGTCAGACGCGACGGCCAAATGAGCCAGGTAGAGCGGACGCAAATCGCCGTCGAGGATTTCGCCGCGCAACGGAAGCAGGCGATCGAGGATACCGTCCAATTCCCATAAATCGTCCAATTGGCCAGCTTCGAAATAGGGCTCGAGGCAGAGAATGCCTCCCCGGCCCTGTTTGTCCTTCTGGAAATAAAGCGATTCGTCGTCGAGGTACGGTTCAGCCGCCTTGGCATCCGGCAGGCCGTTGGGAAGGCGGATCATCAGTTTGCGATCCCCAAAATTCGAATAGTGGAGATGGAAATCATAACCGCGGCGCAGCATCTCAACGGTGTTCCCATGGAAATCGTCAAAGTCATATTCGTTTTCGAACGACCAGGAAGTGATTTCGGCTCGCGACGACTGCCGCCGCATGTATTGGAGATTCTTTTCGCTCACTGGAGCGTCGATCGCCCGGAAGGCAACGTATTGGTATTCGCTCATTGGTTCTTTCCTCGATTCAAGATTACCAGAGAGATACATGTAAACGAAAGCCGCGCGTGTCGGCGGCGGGGCGGCGTGATATCTTTGCTTCCGTCATGAAATTCAAAAAGCCGCCGCTTCGCATTCAGCCCACGACGCTTTGGGATTATCCGTCGCAAGACTACGGAGATGAGCCGCAGGGCCGCCCCGGTTACAAGGGGGCCACGCCCAGCTATATCGTGTGGAACCTCCTGCAACGCTACACGAAGCCGAAGGACCTGGTGATCGACCCGTGTGCCGGGAGCGGCACCACGCTGGACGTGGCTCGCGATCTGAACCGCAGGGCGTTGGGATACGATCTGACCCCGACGCGCAAGGACATCTTCCGGGTGGATGCGCGCAAATTGCCGCTGGAAGATGGGAAGGCGGATTTCGTGTTCATCGATCCGCCTTACTCCACGCACATTCATTACTCCGACGATCCGCGGTGCATCGGCAATTTGGACGCCGCCGGGCCGCGGTATTACCAGGCGATGGAGCAGGTGATCGGCGAGATTCATCGCGTTCTGCGGCCCGGATGCCACATGGGGCTATACGTCTGCGATTCGTTCGTGAAAGGGAAGGGATTTTTTCCGATCGGATTCGAGTTGTTCGCGATCCTGCGCAAGCATCTTGAACCGGTGGACATCATCGCGGTGGTTCGGCACAACAAAACGCTCGATATGGGCAACTACCGGGCGGCGGCCGAGGAGGGGAATTTCTTTTTGCGGGGGTTTAATTACCTGTTTGTGATGCGGAAGGCCGAACCCATCGCTACAGCCCGCCGTGAAGCGCGCCGAGGAGTTTGAGCTGTCCCTCGTGCGGCGAGAGCAGGAAGCAGAATCGTTCGAGGTGAAACCCGCGAATGGGGGACTCGGGGTCGGGGAAGCCTGCGGGCACGGGCCAATCCGCAGGAAGCAGATCGCCCGTGGGAATGTCGCGGCGCTGGCGAAGATCGCCGACGTCTTGATCGGTCAGGAGCCGGGTGGCGGCCCAGGGGAGCAGGTCGCGCCCGTGGATTTCAACGGATCGATCAGGGCCGGGATCGGTCCAGGGCCCGATGGCCGTGCGGTGTAATTCGGTTAGATGCGCTCCGCATCCGACGAGCCGGCCAAGATCGCGCGCCAGGGCGCGGACGTAGTATCCACCGCGGACGCTCATTCGCAACCGGCTCTGGCGCGGCAGGTCGTGGCTGAGCCAACGGGCCTCATGGAGATAAACGCGCGAGGCGGGCATGACCACCGTTTCGCCGCGGTGGGCTTTGAGATAGGCGCGCTCGCCGTCGATCCGTTTGGCGCTGGTTGCGTGAGGGATTTGGTCGTGCCAACCGACGAACGTCGCCAGGGCATCGTCAAGTTGCCCAGGCGAGAGGCCCGACGAGTCGCCCGTGAAGACGACCCGGCCGTGGGGATCGCCGTTGTCCGTCTCGACGCCCCAGTAAACGGTTGTGTCGTAGACCTTGGGGATGGCGTGCAGGTACTGGAATAGACGGGTGGCAGGTTCCACCAGAATGAGCAGCAGCCCGCTGGCGAAGGGATCGAGAGTGCCGCCGTGGCAAATCCGCGGCGGCCGCCGCTCCTTGTGGGCGCGAGCAGCCTGGATGTAAGTCTGCACAAACGAAAAGCTCGTGGGTCCAACGGGCTTGTGCACCAGGTGAATGCCGGGGTTCATCGCTCCATAAACTACAGAACAACGCTTTGGGGAGGAAGAAACGTCCATGTTGATTACAGATCGCCTCTTGATCTGTTGCCGACTTGCTCCAAATCAACGGGCTGGCCAAAATGCGCCGCTTGGCACCAGGCGCAAAACCTTCCTACTCC
>JBEKXM010000675.1:0-2521 GCA_049512115.1 Tepidisphaeraceae bacterium
CGTGCGGATCATCATCAGCGGAGATACCGAGGCGCGGCACGGGGACGTGATTCACGTGCTGGACCTGGTCCGCCTGGCGGGAATCGAAAGGGTGGCGTTTGAGATCAACCCCTCGGGAAAGAAGGCGACGCCATGAACCGGTTGCTTTCAATCTTCAACTGTCTGGGAGTGGGGGTCCTGGCGGTGCTGTGCGCCATTCAATGGCAGGCAAACAGCCGGCTGGAGAACAACCTCGAGCAACTCGACAAGACGCGGATCGAGCAATCGACGAAGATCGCCCAGCAGGAGAGCACGCTGAAAGACGATGCGGCCGACCTGGAGGATCTGCGCCAGCGATTGTCGATGTCGGAATCGGAATTGGAGAAGGCCGTGGCGGACGGGACGCAACTCAAAGCGACATTGGCCAAGTGGATGGCAGCGGTCAAGGAACGCGATGCGGCCATCAAGCAGGCGGGCGAGCGGATTCAAAAGCTGGCCGGCGAGCGCAACCGGGCGATTCAGAAATTCAACGACCTGGCGGATAAATATAATTCGCTGGTGAAGCAGATGGGAGGGGAAAGCAAGTGAATCTTCAAATCGAGATTCTCGTGCCGACGTTTTCGCCGCGGACGACTTTCACGACGTTGCCGGAAGTCCGTAGGTTAAAGATCACCAGGGGAATCTTGCGTTCCATGCAAAGAGTGATGGCGGTCAGGTCCATGACGCGGAGCTTTCCGGCCAGGACCTGATCGTAGGAAAGATTGTGCAGCAGCTTGGCGGAAGGATTGGTTTTGGGGTCGTCGGAATAGACGCCGTCCACCTTGGTGGCCTTGAGCAGAACGTCGGCGCCGATCTCGGTGGCGCGGAGGGCGGCGCAGGTGTCGGTGGTGAAGTAGGGATTTCCGGTGCCGGCGGCGAGGATCAGGACGCGGCCCTTCTCGAGATGTCGGACGGCGCGGCGGCGGATGAACGGCTCGCATACGCTGTAGACGCTGATGGCGGATTGAACGCGCGTGGGCTGGCCCATCTTCTCCATGGTTTCCTGGAGTGCGACGGCGTTGATGATGGTGGCGAGCATGCCCATGTAGTCGGCGGTGGCGCGGGGGATGTTGCCGTCCTCGGCGAACGTGGCCCCGCGAATGAAATTGCCGCCGCCCACGACGATCGCCAGTTGAACGCCGAGTTGGGCGACTTCGACGCATTGCCGGGCGACGTTTTCCAGTTCCGGCGCTTCCAGGCCGAAGGAGCCTTCACGGCAGAATCCCTCACCGCTGATCTTCAGCAGGACTCGGGAATAGGCGGCGGAAGGCTTGGGGACAGAGGAACGTTTGGGCATGGGCGGGATTATACCGATTTCGCGCCGGCGAGAAATCGGGCCGTTGGGCGGAAATCCGAAATCCGAAATCCGAATGACGAATCAAGCCGCTGCGCGGAAATCCGAAATCCGAATGACGAAACGGTCTTCATTCGGTCATTCGTCATTCGGGCTTGATTCGTCATTCGGATTTCGGATTTTTCCTGCACCGGTCTATAGTTTCCCCCATGGTCATCGTCCTCATCGGTTATCGCGGCAGCGGCAAGACAACCGTCGGCCGGCTTTTGGCCGAGCGACTGGCGAAGGCGTTTATCGATTGCGATGAAGTGATCGTGGCGCGGCAGGGAAAGTCGATCCGGGAAATCTTTCAGGCCGGCGGAGAGGAAGCGTTCCGCAAGGCGGAGATGGAAGTCATTTCGGAATTGGCGTCAAGAACGGAGTGCGTGATCGCCGTGGGAGGAGGGGCGATCCTGCGGGAGGAAAACCGGCGTGCGCTGGCGGGACACAAGATCGTTTACCTTCGCTGCGAGGCGGAGGAATTGCTGCGGCGAATCAAGGCCGACCCGGCGAGTTCCGATAATCGGCCCAATCTGACGAATCTCGGCGGGGAAATCGAGGAAATCCAATCGCTTCTGCGGCAGCGCGAGCCGATCTATAGGGCGGCGATGTCGGCCGAATTGGACGTGACCCACCTGACGCCGCTGGAAGTGGCCGAGCGGTTGGAACGTCTCATAACGTGAGCAATGCAGATTCTGGAATCACAATGGCTGGGCGGTCGGCTGGCGGAAATCGCGGATGGCGATTTGTTTCCGCTGCTGAACGTGGGATCGAGCACGGGCGAATTCCGAACGAAGGTTCAGCCGCACATTGATGCCAACGTTTTCGCGCCGCTGCGCGCCCGGGGCGGGAAGGTGCTGCACCTGGACATCAAGCCGGCCCAGGGCGTGGACATCGTGGGGGACCTGCTCGATGCGGGATTTCTGAGGCAGATCGCGCAGTTGCAGGTGAAGTCGGTGATGGTCTCGAACCTGCTGGAGCACGTGACGCGGCGGCAAGAGATATGCGACGTGATCCTGAACATGCTGCCGATCGGGGGGTATATTTTTGTTTCGGGGCCGCATCATTATCCGTATCACGCCGATCCGATCGACACGATGTTCCGCCCGACGATTGGTGAGATGCAGGCGTATTTTCCGGGGACCCGGCTGGTTCACGGGCAGATCATCG
>JBEKXM010000676.1:0-2514 GCA_049512115.1 Tepidisphaeraceae bacterium
CGCGGAGCGATCGGCCTGGTCCATCTATACAACTCCATTCTGCTGCACAGCCAATCCGCCGGATTGTGGCTCAGCGCAACCTTGCCCGAAGGATGGCGCAAGCCGGCCAGCCTGATGGTGGCGATCATCGGCGGCGGAACGGCGGCCGCCGCCGCGGCACTGCTCGTCGGTTTGCCCACGCTGCGCCTTCGCGGGGATTATCTGGCCATCGCCACGCTCGGCTTCGCCGAGATCATTCGAAACGTGATCGTGACGATTCCCGCGCTGGGCGCGGCCACGGGCCTGAGCGTGAACGTCTACTGGACTAAACCCAGTCCCGCCGATCGGATCTTCGAGCCGTTTTACATGTCGCCGTGGATTTTCGGGACTGCCGCTTTGACGTTGATGCTCATCGGCCGTCTGGTGCGCTCGCCAAAGGGCCGGGCGATCAAAACCGTCCGGGATGATGAGATCGCGGCGGCCGCGATGGGAATCGACCCGACCCATCATCGCGTGGTCGCTTTCATCACCGGGGCGTTTTTCGCCGGCGTGGCCGGGGCGCTGTACGTCCATCTCGACGGATACCTCAACACCAATTCCTTCTCGTTCATGCGCTCGATTGAGATCGTGGTGATGGTGACTCTGGGCGGAGTGGAAAGCCTTCTCGGCGCGGCGATCGCCGCCGTGGCGCTGACCGCGATTCCGGAATTGCTCGACAATGCCGAGCGGTTCTTGCCCGCCGCTTTGACCCCGCAGGCCCATTGGATGGCCGACAATCGCTTCGTCCTCTACGCCTTTCTGCTCCTGGTGATCATGATCACGCGATCCAAATTGAAAGGCGCGATTCGCAAACCGCGGCGAAAGGTAATCGCTCCGGACGCAAAAACATGACGCTGCTGGAAATCTCCAACGTCTCGATGGTGTTCGGCGGACTGAAAGCGCTGGCCGATTTCAATTTCACGCTGGATCGCTCGGAACTTGTCGGCCTGATCGGCCCGAACGGCGCGGGCAAGACCACGGCCTTCAACATCGTCACCGGCGTCTACTGCCCGACCGGCGGGACCATCACGCTCGACGGAAAACGCATCGATGGCCGATCCCCCGTCGTCGTCAATCACGCCGGAATCGCCCGCACCTTCCAAAACGTCCGGCTGTTCCAGAACATGAGCGTTTTCGACAACGTGGCGGCGGGACTTCACCGCTCGGCGGAGCGCGGGTTCGCCGACACCCTGCTCCGCAGCCCGAAATTCTTCCGCCAGGAAAAAAGTTCCCGCGCCCAGGCGATGGAATTGCTCGCGGCGTTCGGATTGGCGGAACACGCGACGGCGCTGGCCGGCAGCCTTCCCTACGGACACCAGCGGAGGCTGGAGATCGCCCGGGCACTGGCGACGCGGCCGAAACTCCTGATGCTCGACGAGCCGGCCGCCGGACTGAACCCCCGCGAAAAGGCCGAGCTCATGCAATTGATCCGCTCGGTCCAGGAGCGCTTCCACGTTGGAATTTGGTTGATCGAGCACGACATGAAGCTGGTGATGTCGATCTGCCAGCGGATCACGGTGCTGGATCACGGCGAAACGATCGCCGTGGGAACGCCAAGGGAGATACAGGATGACCCGAAGGTGATTGAGGCGTATCTTGGAAAGTCGGAGATTAGTCAGTAGTCATTTGTCATTTGTCACTTGTCACGGCTGAGGCGTTGCCGGTAACACATCTGCAACTAATGACCAATGACTAATGACAAATGACCAGGAGTCATCGTGCTTCTTTCGGCAACCAACCTGACCATTTCTTACGGGGCGATCACGGCGCTGCACGATGTGTCGGTCGAAATCGCGCCTGGAGAGATCGTGGCGCTGATCGGCGCCAACGGCGCGGGCAAAACCACCCTGCTGCGAACGATCAGCGGGCTGCTCAAGCCGGTAAGCGGGAACGTCACCTGGTGTCCGCCGACGGCGCAATCGGATGGAAGCCGAACCCTGGAATATTTCGGGGCCACGCGGGAACTGGTGGGGATGCGGACGGACCAGATCGTGCAACTGGGGATCAGCCACGTGCCCGAGGGCCGGCAGATTTTCGCGGATTTGACGGTTCGGGACAATCTCATGCTGGGGGCGTTCGTGTTGCACGGCAGACGGGAAATCGAACAGGAACTTCAGCGATGTTTCGGGCTGTTCCCCGTGCTCCTGGAGCGGAAGCACCAGCGGGCCGGGACGCTCAGCGGCGGCGAGCAGCAGATGTTGGCGATGGCGCGGGCGCTGATGGGCAAGCCGCGGCTGCTTCTGCTCGACGAGCCGTCCCTGGGTCTTGCGCCGCTGGTCGTGCGGCAGATTTTTCAGATCATCCGTGAACTCAATCAGCGCGGCGCGACCCTCTTTCTCGTGGAACAGAACGCGCACATGGCGCTTACGGTGGCCAACCGAGGTTACGTGCTACAGAGCGGACGCGTGATCCTGGCGGATTCAGCGGCGAATCTGCTGGAAAACCCGGAGGTGAAGAGGGCATATTTGGGAGGATGAGAGGCAAATCCGAAATCCG
>JBEKXM010000677.1:0-2509 GCA_049512115.1 Tepidisphaeraceae bacterium
ACCCATACCCGCCTGACGCGCAAGATCGAACTCAACATTCCCCTCATCTCCGCGCCCATGGATACCGTCACCGAGGCGGCGCTGGCGATCGCACTGGCGCAGGAGGGAGGGATTGGGATCATTCATAAGAACATGTCCGTCGAGAATCAGGCCAGGGAAGTTGAGAAGGTGAAGCGCAGCGAGAACGGGGTGATTGTCGATCCGATCACGTTGCCGCCGACGGCGACCATTGCCACGGCGCGCAAGATCATGCAGGAATACAACGTCAGCGGGATTCCGATCGTCGAGGGCGGTCCGGACGTCAGCGCGTTGCCGCATCGGCGGCATGCGGCGATGGGGGATTCCAAGCCTCCGAAGCTCGTCGGCATCATGACCCGGCGGGATTTGAAATTCCAGGAGAACGACGCGCGGAGCATTGGCGAGGTGATGACGCGCGAGAAGCTCATCACCGCGCCGGAGCATACGACGCTGGATGAGGCGGAGAGGATTCTTTACAAGTCCAAGGTTGAGAAGCTGCTCCTGGTGGACAAGGAAGACCGGTTGATCGGGCTGATCACCATGCGGGACATCGACAAGATGCATCAGTTCCCCCACTCCTGCAAGGACCGGCGTGGCCGGCTGCGGGTGGGCGCGGCCACGGGGGTTCACGACTATGCCCGCGTGGAGGCTTTGATCAACGCGGATGTCGACGTCGTTGTGGTCGATACGGCCCACGGGCACAGCCAGAACGTGCTGGATACCGTCAAAGAGATCAAGAAGCGGTGGAACATCGAAGTGATCGCAGGCAATGTGGCGACGGCGGCGGCGGCCAGGGACCTCATCGACGCCGGCGCCGATGGCGTGAAAGTGGGCATCGGTCCGGGCGCCATCTGCACCACGCGGATCATCAGCGGGGTCGGCGTCCCGCAGATCACGGCGATCATGAACGTTGCCAGCATCGCCGATCTCGCGGGGGTCCCGGTGATCGCCGACGGCGGCATCCGCCACAGCGGGGATATCACCAAGGCGATGGCCGCCGGCGCCAGCAGCGTCATGATGGGCAGCCTGTTCGCCGGATTGGACGAATCGCCGGGTGAAATGGTCATTCACCAGGGCCGGCGCTACAAGACGTATCGGGGCATGGGGAGCATGGGTGCGATGATCAGCGGATCGAAGGACCGCTACGGCCAGGCGGGGGTGAAGGAATCGAGCAAGCTGGTGCCCGAGGGCGTCGAGGGCCGCGTGCCGTACCGCGGGTCACTCGGCGATTTCGTGTACCAGATGGTCGGTGGATTGCGGGCGGGGATGGGATATTGCGGCACCCGCGATATCGAGTCTTTGCGGAAGGAAGCGCGCTTCTGCCGCATCTCCTCGGCCAGCATGGCCGAGAGCCATCCGCACGATATCACCATCACCAAGGAATCGCCGAATTACACTGTCGAGTATGCGGAGGAGTGACGGTAGAATAGGAAAGTCAAAAGCGCCCGGCTAAGGCGAGGCTTTGGGAGTTGCGATCATGACGACGCGATTGACGACGTTGGCGATGGCGTCGATGGCGGTATTGCTGGTGCTTTGCGCCGGATGCTCGTCGAATTCGCAGTTATCCGATGACGATTCCACGCCGGGTGATCCCACCACCCGTGCGATGTCGGACCCGATGGGTTATGCTCCTGCTCAGCATGAGGATATCTCCGGCGGTGGTCTGACCGATTTCAACAGCGACGCTTTCAAAAAGGATATGAATCATGTCCTCAATCCGTGAATTGGCGCCAAGGACGGTGGTTTTGGGCCTCTTGGTGTTGGGCGGCTGTCAGCTTGAGCACAATACGCCCGGTCCCGAGGCGTTGAGTTCAACGCCGGTCAAGACCGATCCGGCGATGCAGAAGAGACTATGGAACCCATCGGCGGCGCTCTATGTCAACGACACGGTTTTGACGCGGCCCGATTACACTCCGCTGCGGCCCATGGCGCTGCCGTGTATACTGAACGCGGTTGTGGACCCGGTGCTGTTTCTAGGCGATCTCTGTTACATTCCCGCCGGCGTGTTTCTCCAGTTCCCATGGACCATGGAGGTAAACAAGTCATTATCCACGCCGTCGTCTTACACGTTGATGCCGCCGTTGCCCAACGGACCGGCTCCGGTTCCGACCTACTGATTCCCCGCCATGGCCCTGACCCGCCAACAGATTTCTGAATCCGCCGCCGCAAAATTGTCGGCCGCGCTGCCAACGCTGGGCGCGATCCCGGCGCTGATCGGCTTGGACGGATTCGTGGATGAAATTATCGCGGTCGTGAACAAACGGCTGGACCGGCAGCACTTCGAGCCGATCAAAACCATCACGGTATTCGGCGAGAAGATCCTGAAGGCCGCGGGCCAATCCAGCAATTACGAGCTTTGCGTCAAACAGACCAAACTGGGCGGCAACGGGCCGATCATGGCCAACGCGCTGGCGGCGGCGGGGTTGGCGGTGACCTACATCGGCTGCCTGGGATATCCGACGATCCATCCTGTCTTCGCCGAGCTTGCCAG
>JBEKXM010000678.1:0-3886 GCA_049512115.1 Tepidisphaeraceae bacterium
GGACAGTCTGGTAGATCCCGAGCACGTTTATCTGTTCGGTTACTCTCTCGGCGGCACGGTGGCGATCTATACGGCAGCGCTGGATAGTCACGTGTCCGGCGTCGTGTCGATCTGCGGCTTCACCCCAATGCGCCCCGACACGCCGGAGAAAGGCGATGGCGGCGTCGCGCGATACGCCATCGAGCGACAACTGATCCCTCGGCTGGGTTTTTTCATCGGACACGAATCGAAGATTCCCTACGACTATGCGGACCTGCTTGGCATCATCGCGCCACGGCCCGTGCTGGTGGTTCAGCCGCAGCTCGACCGCGACGCCACACCCGCGGACGTGCGTGACGCAGTGACATCCGCGAGGAAGATCTACGCCGCGCAGAACGCGGTGGACAACCTGGCGCTCAAGGAACCGTGGGATTACAACCGGCTTCCCACTGCGGTCGAGAACGACGTCATCGAGTGGATGAAGCAAAACATGAAATAGGTACGTGCCATGCCGATCAATTGGAATCGCGTTTTGACAGCCGCCGCGTCCGGATTGCTGATCATCGCCGGCCGCGTTGCCGCCGCGCCTGCGCCGGTGACGCTTCAGGAAGATAACGCGTCTTACGTGCTCTCCAATGGCATCGTGACGGCGCGCGTTGCCAAGGGATCCGGCGACCTCACCTCGCTCAAATATAACGACATGGAAACGCTCACCGACCAATCGGGCCATGCCGGTGCGTATTGGTCGCATGACGCCTCCGGCGGTATACGGACGATCAACCAGGTTACCATTGATCCCAAGTCGACCGACGGGGATCGGGGCGAAGTCTCGGTCAAAGGCATCTCCGGCGGCAAGAGGATGGGCCACCCCGCCGGCAGCGCGGCGGACGGCGATTTTCCCGCCGACATCGAAATCCGCTGGTGCCTCGGCAGCGGGGATTCGGGGATTTACACCTATTGCACTTTTACGCATCAGCGCGATTATCCAGCCGGTTCCATTGGCGAAGCGCGATTCTGCGCCAAACTGGCCAGCACGTATGACTGGATCAGCGTCGATGCCAAGCGCAACAAATACTATCCGCGCGAATTACGCGGCGAAGACAAGTACGTCTACACCGCCGACCAAGGCGAGAATCCGGCCTACGGCTGGTCCAGCACCACCAAAAGGGTCGGCTGGTGGATCGTCAATCCGACGATCGAATATCTGAGCGGCGGTCCCACTAAAATCGAGTTTCTGTGCCACCACGATACAACACAGGTCGAGGCACCGTGCGTGCTGAATTACTGGCGATCCAGCCACTATGGTGGGGCTTTTGTGAACGTCGCAAAGGGCGAGCAGTGGACGAAGGTTGTCGGTCCCTTCCTGCTCTATTGCAACAGCGGCGGCGATGCGATGGCGCTCTGGAATGATGCCTGCGGCATGGCCGAAACCGAAGCGCGGCTATGGCCCTACGACTGGGTCAACGGCGTCGACTATCCGCATCGCGATCAGCGCTGCGACGTGAGCGGGCGCTTGGTTTTGGAGGACCCTGTTGCTTTGGACGGGAAATTCCCCGGCGCGTTGACGGTGGGCCTGGCGTATCCGGCATACGATGCCGCGTCGTCGCGCGGCGCACCGGGCGCGAATTCGACACACATCGATTGGCAGACCGACGCCAAGCACTATGAATTCTGGGTCCACGGCGCGGCCGATGGCGAGTTCACGATCCCCAGTGTTCGACCCGGAACGTATACGCTTCATGCCTTTGCCGACGGAGTGATCGGCGAATTCGCCCGCACTGACCTGACGATCGAACCGGGCGGTAAGCCCGTTGATCTGGGCTCCCTACAATGGAAACCCGTGCGGCACGGCAGACAGCTTTGGCAGGTCGGCATCCCCGACCGCACCGCCGCTGAATTCGTCAACGGCGACCGATACTTCGAGATGGACACCCAATTGCAGTATCCGAAACTCTTTCCCAACGACGTCAATTTCTTCATTGGCTTGAGCGATCCGGCCAAGGACTGGTATTTTGAACAGGTGCCGCACAACGAAAACCCCGCCGCCCGCGTCTCGCCGTTCTTCGGTGTGATGGGAAACGGGAGAGCGACGCCCTACACGATTCATTTCGATCTCCCCGTTGCACCGCATGGGGTGGCGACGCTGACTCTGGCAATCTGCGCGACCAGCACTCGGACCCTGGAGGTGACGGTGAACGGGAAATCGGCGGGCAGGTTTGAACCATTGCGGGGCGGCGATTCGACGCTTCTCCGCCACAACATACGCGGCATCTGGTACGACCGCGAGTTGGCCTTCAAGGCCGAACTGATGCATGCCGGCAACAACACGCTGACACTGACCGTCCCCGCCGGTCCGATCAACAATGGGATCATCTACGATTGCGTGCGATTGGAGCTGGACGAGAACCGGCATCTGGCGCCGCCAGGGAGCCAGACCGTCCCCGCCGGTCCGATCAACAATGGGATCATCTACGATTGCGTGCGATTGGAGCTGGACGAGAACCGGCATCTGGCGCCGCCAGGGAGCCATAATAGCGCCACCGAATCCGGATTTTTCACTCGAATCCGGTTGTATATAACGCGCAGGAAAGAAGCCGGTGCCCGCAGGCCCGGCATTTTGTCGCGGTATTCAAATGTCGATTGAACGGCCGTTATTTGGCCGTTCGATCGCCCCTCGAACGCATCGGAATCGTCCCCGGAATTTCGGTCAATCGGACGCCACGCCGCGCCGCCTGGATGCTCAGCAAATAGACCGCGAACAACGCGAGGCTGGAAAGCTCATCGCCGCTCAGCCGCTCAGCCCAAAGCGCAAGCTGCCGGCGCGTCTCCGCGTCATTTCCAAGGCCGGCAAGGCGCCGGATCGGGAAGAGCGACTGCGCATGCGCATGTTTCATCCATCCGCCGAGCGCTCCATGGCTCACCCGGTAGCCGCGTTCCTTGAGCCAGGCCGTCGCCGCATCAATCGTGACAGGCCCACTCAGGATCAATTCACGAAACGCCGCCAGGTGCTCGCCACTCAAACGCTGTTCAACCGCCCAAGGTAGGCTCACGATGCACCGCCCTTCCCCCGATCCGTTGCCGGCTTATCGCGGAGGGCCGCGGCGATGCGTTCCCGCTCGCGTTGCCCTCCGCCGCTTATGACTCTTGCGCCCATGTTCAACCTCACCGCCGATCTTCACGCCGGCCGTGGCCCGGCGGCCGGCCCTTGCGCGTTGTCGGCGGCGTTCAGGCCGAATAGCTCGCTGTACGATCGCTCCAATTCGTGAAGCGAGTGAGCCGCCCGCCCAGCGACGAAGGCCCGATTGTCCGCGCGCGTCCTGGCCTCAAACAGGTCCGCGAGTTTTTGGTTCAACTCGGCAATCTGTTTTCTGGCCGTCGCCTCGAATTGTTCATGCTCCCGCCGCGCCGCGGCTTGCGCCGCCTCGGCTTCCCTGCACGATGCGGACAAGTCTGTCAGCCGTTTTCTCTCCGAGATAGCTCTCAAGTGCAATTCCGCACGCGAGGCATCGAAGCCAAGCTGCGCCATCAGCGCCGCCAATTCTTGAACGTCTTTCGGAGCCGCGGAATCTCCCATTTCCAGTAGCTCCCGATACCGTCTCACGCGGTCGATCCGGTCATTCGTTTCCTTATCCTTGAGGCTCTTTACCAGTCCGAACATGAGTCCAACCAACCTTTCTGTTGAGGTTTATCCGTGAATTTCATTATCCGCCGATCGCCGATTGCGAATTCGCGTGGGCCCCGTTCTTGGCCAGCGCCTGATTGATCTTCTCGTTAAACGCCTTATCCATCGGACCGTCCGAAGACGTCCCGCCGACGTGGACGTCCATGTGTCCCACGCTGATATGGACATTCTGCCCCGCCGCGGCGGATTTGTCGTCTTGCTGCATCAGTTCATGGAAGCGCTGCC
>JBEKXM010000679.1:0-2519 GCA_049512115.1 Tepidisphaeraceae bacterium
GCGCGGCGGCAGGGAGCCGGTGCAGCAACCTCCTGTCCGGCCCGCGATCGAACGGAGGATCGACGATTGAAGATCGGCTACCTGTCGCCGTTTTTCGGCACCTGCGCCGATGCGCATTACATTTTCCCGCTTCTGGCCCATCACGATCGAAAGCGGTTTGAGGTCTTCTGTTATACACGGGCGACGCGCGACGATGAGTTGACCGATCGTATGCGGCCCCATTGCGATCACTGGCTCGACATCCGCCGGCTGGGCATCGCGGAATCCGCCGAGCTGATTCGCGGTCACGGAATCGACATTCTGGTCAACATGAGCAGGCCGGCGGATGAGTGCCTACGGATCATGGCCAATCGGCTGGCCCCGATTCAAATCACCTGGCTGACCTTCGCCTCCTGCACCACCGGGCTGGAAACGATGGACTACCGAATCTCCGATCCGTATCTCGATCCGGCCGGGACGGATGAACTTTGCTATGCGGAGAAAACGGATCCGGCCGGGACGGATGAACTTTGCTATGCGGAGAAAACGCTGCGTTTGCCGGAGACGGCCTGGTGTTACGATCCGCTGCTCGATTCTCCGCCGGTCAACCCGCTGCCGGCGCTGGCCGGCGGCTTCATCACCTTTGGCTCGCTGAATCGCCTCAGCAAGATCAATCCATCGGTCGTCGCGGCATGGGCGGAAATACTGCGGGCCGTGCCCGGCTCTCGGCTCCATATCCTCGCCGGTCCGGGCAGCCATCGGCAGCGATTGCTCGATCAATTCCGCGAACTGCTCGTCGATCCCCGGCGAATTGAGTTCATCGGCAAGCAATCTCGAATCGAGTATCTGAAGCAGTACAACCGCATCGACATCACCCTGGACACGTTTCCATTTTCCGGCCATACCACCAGCTGCGACTCAATTTGGATGGGAGTTCCTATCATCACGCCGGTGGGACAGAAGGTGGTTGGACGAGTGGGCTTGTCGCAATTGACCAATCTCGGTCTGCCGGAGCTCATCGCCCGAACGCTGCAGCAGTACGTTCAAATTGCCACGGAGTTGGCCGGGGACCTGCCGCGGCTGGCCGAGCTGCGCCGGACCCTGCGCGCGCGGATGCAAGGATCAGCGCTGATGGATGCCCCGCGATTTGCCCGCAACATCGAAGCGGCGTACCGTCAGATGTGGCGGAATTGGTGCGAGCAGGCCAGATGACCCTACAGCAACAACTCGAATCCGGTTTGGCGCATCATCAGGCCGGGCGATTGGCCCAGGCGGAGGCGATCTATCGTCAAATCCTGTCGCAGCAGCCGAATCATGCCGAGGCCCTGCATCTGTTGGGCATGCTGGCCGCGCAGGGGGGGCGGTTGGATGCGGGGATGGAATTGATGCGCCAGGCCGTTCGGTCCAAGCCTCATTACGCCGAAGCGCACAACAATCTGGGCATCGTCTTACGAAGCAAGGGGCAATTTGACGAGGCGATCGCGGCCTGTCGTCAGGCCATTCAGCTCAAGCCGGATTTTGCCGAAGCGCACGTCAATCTTGCCAACGCCTTGAAGGACATGGGACAAGTTGACGCGGCCATCGCCTCCTATCGGCAGGCGGTTCGGCTCAAACCCGGCTTTGCCGAAGCGCACTTCAATCTTGGCAACGCCTTGAAGGACGTGGGGCAAGTTGACGAAGCGATCGCTTGCTTTCGCCAGGCCATTCGCCTCAAACCGGGTTTAGCCGAAGCGCACAACAATCTTGGCAACGCCTTGAAGGACGTGGGGCAACTTGACGAGGCGGTCGCCTCCTTTCGGCAGGCCATTTGCCTCAAGCCTGGTTTCGCCCAAGCGCACAGCAACCTCGGATACGCATTGCAGGGCAAGGGGCAAACTGACGAGGCCATCGCCGCCTATCGGCAGGCCATCCGGCTGAAGCCTGATTACACCGACGCGCACAACAATCTCGGCAATGCCTTGAAGGACAAGGGGCAACTTGACGAGGCGGTCGCCGCCTATCGGCAAGCCATTCGGTTCAAACCTGATTACGCCTTGGCGCACAACAATCTCGGCAACGCCTTGAAGGACATGGGGCAACTGGACGAGGCGGTCGCTTCCCTTCGCCAGGCCATTCGGCTCAAGCCCGATCTCCTGTTTGCGCACAGTAACCTGCTGTACGCCCTGCATTTTCATCCCGGCTACGACGCGCGGATGATCTATGAGGAACACCGGCGCTGGAGCCAGCAATTTGCCGAGCCGCTGAGGAAGTTCATTCAGCCGCATCTCAACAACCGCGATGCCGAGCGCCCTCTGCGGGTCGGCTACGTGTCGCCGGATTTCCGCGACCACCCGGTGGGTCGGTTTCTGGTTTCGCTGCTGGCGGCGCATGACGGGAATCGTTTCGAGGTGTTCTGCTACTCGGACGTTCGGCGTGCCGATCGGTTTACCGGGCTGCTTCGCGGTCACGCCAGGCAATGGCGAAACACGTTGGGACTGGCGGATGAACGGATGGCGCAACTGATCCGGGAAGACCAGATCGACGTGTTGGTGGACCTGACG
>JBEKXM010000680.1:0-3514 GCA_049512115.1 Tepidisphaeraceae bacterium
TGCTGTCCTGCCCACCCATTTCCAGGATGGTCATGGCCTCGGGCATCTGCCGCCGCACTCCCACGGCATGGCAGGTGATTTCGGTAATGGCCCGCTGCGCGATGCCGATGCGGTGGCGCGCATACCCGGTTGCCACAATGCGCTTCACGTCGGATTGCGATCGGCCGATGCCAGCCAACAGGCGTTCCAGCAGCCCGGCCGCCAACGCCTCCTGCCGCACCCCCTGGTCGCAGGCGCCGCTGGCCAGCACCGCGTTGCTGGCCGTGTCCAGCAGCACAACCTTGATGGTGCGCGAACCGCCGTCAATCCCGGCCACAATCATGTTCGGCTCCGTTCCACTCCGCGGCGTGCCGTCTCGATCAGCGCCTCGATCCGCGTTCGTAGCGACGGACTCAGGGCATCGCTCACGGAAGGCACCTCGATCTCCAGCACCGGCAGCCCGAGGTCGGCGCTAACCCGCTGGCAGATCACGCCGCCTTCAAAAGCGCAGTGGCTGGCGCCGGCGATGCGCGAAACGATCACCGCCTGGGCGTGCAGGTCACGAACCTCGCGGCAGATTCGGGCCGCGCGGTCGTGGGCCGGCCCGACCATGGGGTCGGCCAGGGCGCAATGCGCCAGCGCTTCCAACGGCGGCAAGTCTTCGGGGATTTCGTCGGTCGCGTGAGCGAACATCAGATCGTTTCCGCACAAACGCCCGCCGCAGTCCTCCAATAGATTCATGGCCCGCAAATCGGCGACGGGATTCACCCAGTATATCCTGACGGCATCCGGCGGCAGCACCCCCTGCCCCGCCGCAATGCGCCGGCGGATTTCCATCAGCAATTCGGTGAGCACCTCCAGCGTTTGGGTGCGATCCGAGCAGAAGTGGATCGCCAGCATTTGGGCGATCAGCATCTCCAGGGCCGGCATTGGACATATTGCCGAGCCAAACGCCAACCGGCAAATTTCCGCCAGCCGGCGGCGGATTTGGTTGGCTGCCTGAATCCCGCGAGCCAGAACGGCGTCATCCAGTGTCTGTCCGGCGGCCGCCTCCAATTGGGCGCGAACCCGCTCCAGTTCACCGGTGACGAATTGCACCTGGCTGCGTGGAGCCGTGCCGCCACCGGGCAAGGCCACCGCCTCCTCGCCCGCTTCGGGGTGGCGGCGGGCGCAGATTTCCCACCAGAAGATCGGAAATCCCAGCGTCTCCAGCCGCGCCGCGATGGCCGAGAAATCGTCGCACGTTGCCCCGGCGCTGCACACCAGCAGGTCCGGCCGCGGAAATTGCCGGCCGCTCAGGAAGGCCCCCGCCATCGCCCGAACCGGGCAGAACGTTTCGTCCAGCCCCGCGGCGGCGGCCAGGGCCAAGTCGCAGGCCGAAGCGTACATCATGCACGGCGTCCACCACGCGCCGTCGGGATAAAACGCGACCGCGTGATCCATCGCGTAGACCATCACCGGAACCGTCCCCAGGTCTTTCATGGTCCCGACAATAACATCGCCGGCGGCACGCGCTTGGCGAAGTCGATCCTCCTCACTGAGCAGGAAATTCCACAGCCGCAGCGCTGCCGGCGAGTTGTCGTAACACAACTGGGCGAGCCGACTGTCGCCGGCTTGAAGATGCCGGCGGAGCGGCCCGCCGTATCCAACAAGGCCTCGATGCGGGTGCCGATGCGTGCCGCGTCGCAAGCCGCTCCGCTGGCGGACCCGCCCAGGTCCACTTCCGCCACCGGCCGGCCGCTTTGCCGCAGCCATGGCAATTGTGCGTGCCACAAGTCGCACCAAATGCCGCGGATGAGCACGATCGCCTGGATTCTTTGCTGGTCCAGCGCATTGGCCAGATATTGGTGAAGCATGGACAGCGGCCGCCGGAAAGCGTCGGGAATGGTGTCGAAGTACGCTCGCACCAACTCGCCGACCGGATCCTCCTCCAGCCGTGCAGGCTCAAACGGAGCCGGCAAGGTGCGCTGGCCGGTCTCAGTCGCATCGAGGGCGAGGCATGCTCCGCGGCTGGCAAGCATCCGGACAATCCAGTCATCGCCCAACCGCAACGGTCCGCCGACCAAGGCCACTCGCGCCGCGCCGGGCGCGACGGCTGGGAAAATCCGCTGTGAAGCGCGGCGATTGTCGTGCTCGATCATGGTACGGATCAACGTGTCGTGGTCCGGCGAGTGTCCGCCGCGGCCAATCAGGAAATGCCCCAGGCGAAGCAGTTCGTCCCGATAGAGTTGCCTTGATGCGGGATTGGCCCAGAGCGCCGGGACGTTCATGAGGAAAACTCGCCCGGCTCCTTCGATGGTTTCGCTGGCGCGGCGCATCTGATCGCAGGTGGTGGTGACGATGATCGCATCGTCGCCATCCCCCGCCGCCTGCGCGAACCCCGCGGCTATGGGACAAACACCGGCGCCGGCCGCGACTTCTGTCGGCAAACTTACAACCCGCAGGGGCGCCAGGCCATGCGCCTCGATCCACTCGGGCGGCACGAAGGGCGAGGAGTAAAGGACTCTGCCGCTCAATGTCTATCCGCCTCAGCGTTTGCGTGCCGCAAGCATCCCCTGGATCAACTTGCGCTGGCGCACCAGGCCTTGCATGAATTGCATCTCGCCGCCCAGCGTCCGCATCAGGTCCGCGTCGAAGCCGATGATCTTCAACGCATCGTATGTCAGTTGTTGATCCAGCATGGCCAGGTAAAGGTCGATGGCGGCTGGAAACCGCCGGGTATCCTCCGCGGTCACGATTTGGCACTGGTTGGATTGGAACAAATCGACGTAGTCACTCATGGACGCAATCGTGGGGAACTTCATGAATCGCAGCAGCCGGCCGGCCTCGGCGTCGCTCATGGCGGTTGGGCCTTCCATCCAATCGGTGAAGGCGATCGTTCCGCCGCCGTGTACGAGGCGGACGGCTTCCTGGACCAAGGCCCGCTTGTCGAGCACGTAACACCAGGCATCCTCGCCCCAGACGAAATCGGCCATGCCGTCCGGCAGCTTCGTCGCCGAAGCGTCGCCCAAGACGAATTCGATCTTGCCGCCAACGCCCTCCTCCTGGTTTCGCCGGCGACCGCGCTCGATCATGCGTGGCGTGGCATCGACACCGGTCATGTGCGCCACGCCGCAAAAGCGGACCAGGAAGCGCATACCGGCGCCGGTGCAGCAACACAGGTCCACGCCGCGCCATCCCGGCTGGATTCCCGCCGCCGCCGCCAAGGCCCGCGAGGATTGCAAGCCGCCAACGTGAATCTGCTGGCCCATGACCAGTTCCCACAGATCCGCCTCCGGGCCGCCATAGACCGCTTGCACTTCTGCCAGACCGATGCCCTCGATTCGCTTCATGTCATCCTCTGGCTGTGCCGGATGGTCTCGAACAACGCCTCCAGGCGAACCTGAATGCGGGCCGAGTCCGAAGTGGAATAATCCGTGTCGATTTTCAAGTATGGCAGACCCAGGTCCTGTTCCGCGAGCTTTCGCGTGCGATGCGATTCAACGTCGTAGGTCAGGCACGCATGCCAAATCAGTTCGATGATGCACTGTGGGCG
>JBEKXM010000681.1:0-2856 GCA_049512115.1 Tepidisphaeraceae bacterium
TAAATCCCGGCGGCGGCATCCCCCTGACCGCAATCTTTTCCCCCCATCAGGACCAGCCCGACAAGCTCACGAGCCTCTACACCACCCAGAACCTGATCGACGCCCTGAAACGCGCAGCGAATTCGTGATCGATTGAGGCGCGGTACAATCCCCGCCGATGAAACGCTTCCGCCGATGGCTGTTCAACGGAATAGCGGCGATCTCCTTGCTGCTATGCGTAGCGATGGCAGGCATGTGGGCGCGAAGCTATTGGCGTGCGGATTTCTATGGATTTACTTCGTCAAACTCCGTCAATGGACGGCTCATATTAGGGCAGACATGGCAGACCAGGGCGCGCGTAAAGCTCAGCTTCGTCTGGGACACAGTAGACAACGCATGGGAAATGCCTTCGTACCTGGGGCACAGGGAAATACCCAGTTTACGCGGCGGGATGGGATATCGCGATAACACGTTTCTTGAACGGCGCGGCTTCAGGTTCTGGTTTTTTCATGGCACCGGTTCTGCACTCCATCAGAAAAGTGCAATGGGGACCGGCTGCACATTTCCTCACTGGTTCGGCGTATTGCTGCTGCTGGCGCTGCCGACGAGGTGGACTTTCCTGAATCGACGCAACCTGCGAGAATCAGGCACTTGCAAACACTGTGGCTACGACCTCCGCGCCACGCCCGACCGCTGCCCGGAATGCGGAACGATCCCGCCGGGGAAGAAAGTCATTTCAAACTGACGCGCGGGGTGCAACCGCTTCTTTTTTAGCGGCCGCACTTGTGCGGCGGTTCGGATGGTGATCGCCGCCCGATTTCCGGTCGAACACGCCGCACAAGCGCGAAACAAAATGGGCAGTCGTCCTGACTATCGGTTCGCTGCCATCCCAAATTGGGTAGTTGGGTAGGGTGGGCGTACTTGCCCACCGGCCGCTCGAGCAATCGGTGGGCGAGTACGCCCACCCTACTTTCTGCGTGAGATTTTTCGAATCACGGCGGCGGCGCGTCCGAGGGGATATTGGCCGGCGAACCGTGGCCGGGCGTCGTTTTCGGTGCCCCCACCGTTGGCAATTCCGCCGGTCGCATCGCATCGGTATGCGTCTGACGAATATACGAAACCGGACACGTGCTTCCATCCGCCCGCGCATATCCGCCAATCGTGAGAGAATAGGTGTATTTAATCGTGGGCACGCCGTGCGCGGTCGCTGGCTGAACCACCGGCGCCGCCGCCGGAATCCCTTGAATGTCATTTGCGGCCCGGCTTAGCCAAACCGACTGCGCAAGAAGCAGCAGGGCATCATTGTCAAAGTGATCGCGCTGGGCCGTCGCAAAATCCGACGCTTCCACCGCCGCCCGCGAATAGCTCAGCCGAAACTCCGGGACCCTCTTTCGCTTATATTCCGCATACACCGTGAACCTTGCGGTAGTCCACGTGAACGGCGATTTATAAAGCGCCTTCTCGATGATTTGGCCGATCTGATTCATCGCCGCGTCCGCGGCCGCGCCGGCGTTGGGTTGGCTTGCCGGCGTCAACTTCGCATCGAGCGTCCCGGAACTCGTGTCGATGGCCACGGAATTGATCGCGCAATCCGCCGTCGCGCAATTGTCGGCAATGGTCTTGGCGATGTAATCATTCAGTTGCTGCCGCAGATTGGAAATGTTGGCCGCGGCTGTCTTCAACGCCTCTTGTTTTTCGAGCACCGCCGGATCGGCCGTCGCCGCATCGCTGTCCATGGCGTTCATCTTGGCCTTGGCGTCCAACAAATCCTTCGCGGCCGTTCTAAGATTCTCTTCATCGTGATACGTATCGGCGCCCTCGGACGTGTCCTTGGCAAGTTGGGCGGCGACATCCTCCCGCACCTTTTGCTTGGCGGCGATGTCCGCTTTCGCGCTGGCATAATCATCCGACTTATGCAGACGATCGACCGCTGCCTTGCCGGCCGCCGCCAGATCGGATTGATCTTGCGCCAAGGCGCTCTGCTGACCACTTCCGGCGGCGGGGGCGGCGGCGCTTCAACCACGGCCGGCGGCGGCGCCTCCTCGGTCGTCGGCTCCGTTGCCACCGGCTGTACAACAACCGTTTTCACAACCACTTTCGGCTTCTGAGTCAGATATAGGGCGACCATTCCCCCCAAGCCAAGGACCACCAGAAACGCCAACGCTTCGCCCTTGCGGTTACTCGCCTTCCGCCGCATGATAAACCTCCATGCCCGCCCGAAAAAACAGATAGGCGAATCAATTCTACGCCCGCGTCAATTCCCGTCAAATAACTGAGATTCATTCGGTCATTCGGATTTCGGATTTGATTGGGGTCCCCGGCAACATTCCGCCGGGGCCCCGTCATTCGAGTTTCGAATTTCGGGTTTCCGTTTCCGCGCCGCGGTCCCCCATCATTGCCCCCGCGCCCGAAAATTCTTATGATATATGGCTCGCCTGTCGGTGGACGTTCCATCGCGGGCGGACGGATACTGTGCCGCCGGCATCGTGTGGGCGCCGGCGGTGGATTTTGGGCCACGCATTTTACGAGGCATGGGCGAGCTTTTCCGCTCGCCGCATTTGGTCTTATGGTCGATTACAATCTGATTAATTCGCTGGGAAACATTGACGCCGACGTGAACGACGCCGTCGCGACGGCGCTGGGCGACGCGGCCGACGATCTGACGAAGCTGGTGGCCGGCGACGAGGTCCAGGACTTCACTCCGGGGGCGATTCTCAAGGGAAAAATTTCCAGTGCCGCCGGCGACGATTTCGTCGTCGAACTTGGGCTCAAGAGCGAAGGGGTTTTGGAGCGCGCGGAGATTGACGAGCCGGACAACGTGAAGGTCGGCGACGAGGTGAAGGTCCTGCTGGAGGACGTCGAGGGCGACACCGGCCT
>JBEKXM010000682.1:0-2893 GCA_049512115.1 Tepidisphaeraceae bacterium
TTTGATCGAGGAGTACGACGATGAGCACAGCGACGAGGAAGACCGGTATCGAACCATCGGCTCGCACCCGCAAGACCGGGGCATCGTTTTGTGCCTTTCCTGGACGGAGCGCGAGGATGAAGAAGGTTCGACCACCCGAATCATCTCCGCGCGCGCCGCGACATCGAGGGAGCGGAAACGATATGCCGCAGAGATTCAAAGACGGAATCGTCCGTAAAACCGCCGACCAGATTCCACCGGCGACGAAGGCAGATCTCGAACGTCTTCGCCAGATAATGGTTCGTTCCGATGCTGAGGCTCGCCGAAACGGCAGCGATATTTCGGTGAGCGGGCCGCGCCGACTCATCCGCGATGCCAACGGCAGAATTGTGAAGCCACCCCGGGGTAGAATTCGCTCCGCCATCCTGGCTGAATTGGGCCGCCGGCAAATGAGCCGCTATCGACTCTGGAAGATCGCCCGCAAAGATTGCCCCACACTGACGCAATCCGCGGTTTACGAATTCCTCCGCGGAGTTCGGCAACTCGGGCTCGGATACGTCGAGGCTTTGCTGTGGGCCTTGAATCTGCGCGTGGTAGCCATATCGGAAAAACACGGGTCCTGATTTGCCCCGGCGGCGATCCAAATCAGCCGGTGACGTCTAAAGTCGTTCCCGTGGGCAGCGGGTGTGCCAAGTCGTTTTGAACGTCCTGAACGGCAGCGTTGAAGTCGCTCTGAAATTGCAGCGGGGTTATCCCCGCGGACTGGAGCTCGCTTTGAAATGCCTGCTGAGTTGCGGGGGTGGAAGATGCGGTTGCGGCGGGGCTTTTTCCGGAGAATATGTTCTTCAAAAGACTGGCGATGGAATCTTCCACGATCTGGTTTGGATCTTTCGTGGAGCCGCTCGCCTTCGCCTTCTGCAACGCGGTGATGACGGTCTGCTGTATCTGGCTGAACAGGGCCGGCCCACCGACTTGCAGATTGCCGCCGGCGGCGGTTGACCCGGCGTTGGCCGGCGCCGACACCTTTGCGGCCGCCTGGCTGGTCTTTTGCTTGGCGATCCCTTGCAGGAATTGCGTCAGACCGGAGCCGATGCTGATACTGGGGATTGCCAACATAGGGTCGCCCTTTTCACGCGCCGGAAAGGCAAGTCGAAACCGCGAGCACGCGTCGATTGCGCCCGGCCGTGTTGGGGTCTATCGGACGTGGGGCTTACACGAGGCCAATAAAAACTGAGGCTCCGTTATCGGACGTGGATCCAAAGGGATAGCGCCTCGACCACTCGCGTGATGACAGTATCCCAATCCCCGATGCGGGGCTGGCGGAATAATCGCATCGTGGGATACCAGGGGCTGTCCTGGCGTTCCAGCAGCCAGCATCGCATCGTGGGATACCAGGGGCTGTCCTGGCGTTCCAGCAGCCAGCGCCAATCCGAATTAAACGGCAACAGCGTCCAGACCGGCTTGCCCATGGCGCCGGCCAGATGCACCACGGCTGTGTCCACCGCGATGACCAAGTCCAGATTGGAGATCAACGCTGCCGTGTCGGCAAAATCCTTCAGCTCTTCCGTCCAATCGACCAGCTCCATGCCGGGTGGCGGAGTCTGGGCTTCGGCGGCGGCCGCGCCCTTCTGGAGGCTGAAGAAGCGCGCGCCGGGCGCCTGCCCCAGCGGCGCCAACCTCGCCAGCTTCATCGAGCGGTTGCGATCGTTCGTGTGGGTCGGTCTTCCCGCCCACCCCAAGCCCACTTTGACGAGCGGAGAATGGTCGGCCAGCCGCTGTTGCCACCTTCCGGCGTCCTCGGCATCGGCGTGCAGATAGGGCACGTCCTTTGGAATGTTGGCTAAACTCGTCCCGAAAACCCGCGGCAAACTTAGCAGAGGACAGTGAAAATCAAAGACCGGCAGGGGCTGGCCTCGGACCACGATTTGGCATCTCCCGGTGTTAGTCTGGAAGAGCCGTTGGAGTTCGGCGTAACATTCAATGACGATTTTCCCGCCCCGCTCGGCCACCAGGGGCAAATAGCGGATGAACTGAAGGGCATCCCCATGGCCCTGCTCGGTGTGGAGCAGAAGAGTGCGACCTTCCAATAGGCAGCCGTCCCATTGCGGTTGAGCGAAAGGGGACGGAAAATCCTTGCACTTCCATCGCCATTCATACTCTTGCCAGCCATGTTGAAAATCCCCGCTGGTCAGTAGAGATAGAGCAAGGTTGAAATGAGGTTCGGCGTAGTCGGGCTTGATGGCAATGGCCTGCCGACAGGAATCGATGGCTTTGTCAAGTTGCCCCGTGTCCCTATAGGCGATCTCCAAATTGACGTGTGCTTCGGCATAACCGGGGTCAAGCCGGATAGCCTGGCGATAGGCGGCAATGGCCTCGTCAAGTTGACCATTGTCCTTCAACGCATTACCGAGATTGTTGTGCGCCTTGGCATAGCCAGGTTTCAGCAGAATGGCCTGACGACAGGCAGCAATCGCCCCGTCCAGTTGCTTAACGTCCCGTAAGACGTTGCCGAGATTGTTGTGCGCTTCGGCAAATCCGGGCTTGAGCCGGATAGCCTCTCGATAGGCGGCAATGGCCTGGTCAAATTGCCCCAGGCCCCTTAACGCGATGCCCAAATTGCTGTGCGCTTCGGCGTAGTCCGGCTTGAGGCGAATGGCCTGCCGAAGGGAAGTGACGCCTTCGTGAAGTTGCCCCATGTCTGTCAGTGCTTTACCCAGATTGTAGTGCGCTTCAGGGTTGCTGGGGTTAAGGGCAATGGTCCGCCGGATTAAATCCAATGCAAGGTCATACCGTCCCACCTGAAGGGAAATCACTGCCAGATTATGCATCGCATCGACATGCTTTGGCTGCTGGGCCAGGACCTGGCGGTAAAGCTGCTCGGCCTCCTGCAACCGCCCGGCCTGGTGGTGCTGCA
>JBEKXM010000683.1:0-2639 GCA_049512115.1 Tepidisphaeraceae bacterium
GCTCTGCCAACATCCAAGCATCGGGCGGTTCGCCCAAAATTAAGCACAGTAACGGGTTACGACTTTCGGCCCCCGTCGTTCCCGAACACTTGCCGAACGACACTTGTAATACCGACCCTGACTTGGCCGCAGTGGTCGCCGCGCAGCCCGAGTTGCCCGAGGCGGTCCGTGCGGGCATCGTGGCGATGGTTGAGACTGCTCCACGCCGTGGCAGTAACGGCATGCAGACTGTTGGCAACGGCTAATGGATAAACGATGATTGCGCGGAAGCAGACGAACCGTCGCGGCGGGGTGGCAGGCAACGCCGCTCACGGATTCCATCGACTCTTCAAGTATCTCATGGTCGCATAATAACTTACGCCGCCACTTCCTTGAGGTTTAAAGCTTCGATCTGGCGCTTTTGCTCGGCACTGAGAACCTTCAACCGCGGCGGCTGGGGAGCCACATGCTTTTTCCGCCGCGGTGGTTCTCTCTTCATCTTGGGGCCGGTTCGCTCCCGGCGATCTCGTCCGGTCTGTTGCAACCGCTTGGCAAAGCTGCTCCGCGGCACCGGCTTGCGAGCCGCGTCGAGCTCGCGGCGGGTCTCCCGGAGCACTTCCGCCGCGCTACACTTCAACTCATCCCGACCCGCTCGCTTGCCTCCCACTTTCAAGGCCAACGCCCCTTGCCCCAACAAGAGCTGGCACGCCAGCAGCGAAATCTCGGCTTCGCGCACGACCATGGGCACGGTTCGGCTCACCAGCCGCACATCTTTCACTACACGTTTATATGTTCTAAAAAAACATTCACTTTCCCACCTCATCCGGTAGAATCGAGCCGCCAATTCCGCCGGCAAGCGCTTGGGGTCCAAGACGTTGGTGACCAACCAGACGTCGTTCTTGCGCTTCCGGGCCGCCACTCGGATCACCCGTACTCGCAACGGCGGCTTGTTCTTTTTCTCGGCATCGTCGGTCCAGTACCAGAACTCTCCTTCGGTGAATCCCTCCACCTTGACCATCTCCTGGCTGTAAAGTTGTGCCTGCGAAGAGAGCCGGATCAGAAACGAGCACTGCTGCTTCAGCAACAGACCGAACAAGTCGTAGCCCACGTAACCCGCGTCGCAGACCAAGAGCACGCTTTGGAGGACCGCTTGGGGGAGCGTCTCCAACAGATCGATCAGGTAGCGACGTTCCCCCGTTTTGGATGTCCCCAAGCGCCAGGACCAGAGTACCCCAGTGGTCAAGCTGACCAAGGCGATCACCCACAGCGTCGGTGCCGATTTGTCCTTGCTGGACTTCCCCAAGCTCTGTTCCAACTCCGCGGTGCGCGGACATTCCATCCGCGAGCCGTCACACCCCAACGGAAACCAACCTTCCATGGTCATGCGGTCGGCCAAGAGGTGGAAGACGCGCGACCGCACAGCATCGCAGAAGGCCCACCAGACGGGCATGGGCAAACGCAGCATCGCCTGGCAAAAGCCGCTAAACACCTTGCCAGGTCGCTGTCGCTTGGGGCAATGAATCTGGACGTAAAAGGAGCGGGACAGCACAAAACGGTCGGCGTCAGTCTCCCCTGCACACCAAGTCATAATGGCTGCAATCATGATGAGGGGTTGCAGTGTCCAGCGAACCCCTTTCCGGCAACCGTGCTGGCTTGCGACTTGTTTGACTTGTTTCCAGACTTCCGGGGTGAGAAACTGACGCATCGAACCCGAGAGCGACTCAGCACGCTTGGCTCGCCGTTGTGCCCATTTGGCAGATGCCCGCGAGGAGGAAGCCGAACGCTGTGCAGCCATGGGACCGTCCTTGTTTCCATGGGGGTCTTGGAAAGAACCGCGCCATGATGACAAAAGACGGTCTCATGTTTTAGACCAATTTCCTCAAGGAAGGCCGACTCCAAGCCCTTACCAGACAACAACTCCAAGCACAAGCCACCCAAATTCGTCATCGGCGTTGGGTGGCCCCCCCACTTTCTGGCACCAATGGACCGCGGGCGGCCCCTTTCGCCTCCTTTGGTCAATCTCCCGTGCGAATGACACAAAGCTCGGGTCCAACGGAAGATTCAGGTCATTGACTCAGCCCGGCTTGTTTGCGATGATGAACGCCTGTCAAGGAAATGGCGGAGACGGCCATGCCTGATACGATCATCGAAAACCCGATCCTCAACACGCCCTTTCGCGAACCCGACCGGCATTGGCGGTTCACCGACGAGGGCATCACGAACGAGATCGTCGAGGCCCGCCGCGCCTGTGCCTACTTCGTGCCGATCCCGCCGCCCAAGAAGAAGGGCAAGCAACTCCAGTTTGACACGGAGTGGACCCAGGACCGCATCGAGCCCAACGACAACGTCAACCGCATCCGGCAACGGGTCAAGCTTTGGCGGGAAAGGGGATACGGAAGCGTCACCCAGGTTACTCGCAAGCTCTTGCAGCACTGGACCGGCCCTGACCGGGAGAACAAGCTCTTCTTCTGCCAGGTTGAAGCCCTGGAGACGCTCATCTTCCCTGACCGAGGCCGCCGAGAAGATCGGGGACAACTGGATCAAGACCTGGCTCGGGGAGGTCAACGCAGCATCGAACCCGGGGCTCACACGCATCGCAATGAAGATGGCGACCGGGACGGGCAAGACGGTCGTCATGGCCATGCTCATCGCCTGGCACG
>JBEKXM010000684.1:0-2709 GCA_049512115.1 Tepidisphaeraceae bacterium
CACCAGAAATTCCCGGCTGGACGCCGTTCGGGAAACACCTTCGAATTGCGAGTTGCATTATAAGTGTTCGAGCCTGCCCCATCAATCAAAATTTTCCGCGCCAGAAAGATGCAGTTCACACACCGGACGCCGCCAATGTTATCGAAGATCGTAACAGGCGACATAGTCCTCGAACGGCGTGGCATGGACCACGGGCTTGCCCAGGCCATCGAGCGCCATCAGCGCCCATTCCTGCCGTGCCGGGGCGTTCTCGAACATCACCCACACCCGTTTGCCCTTCATGGGCGCGAATAGTTCCCTGTAACCCTCGACTCCATCCACGTTCTGCTTGCCCCGCCTCGCCGGCAAATCGGCCAACCCAAATCGATCGCGGTAATACTCGTACGGGTAGTAGCAAAACTCGTCGACGTACAACTGATCCCCCGGCTGACGGTGCTCGGCCACCAGCTTCATCACCTCGCGCATGTCGCTGTGAAGCCACGGCTTCCTGATGTATTCCCGCGTTTTGTTCACCGGCGTGATCAGCAGAAACATCAGCGCGACGATCCCGACCGCTCTTCGCTGGCCTTGAAACAGATATTCAAACCCCGCGCCGATGAAGATCGCCAGCATCGGGCAGATGAACAGGATCAGCCGTTCCTTGAACGGATATTTTCCAAACCCTGAAGCGGCGAGAGTGAAAACGATCGGGAGGAGCAGCGCCAGCGCCGTCGATTTTCTTCGCCGCCAGAGCATCCCCACGCCCACGACGAACACCAGCGCGCAAAGCCCGACGAATCCCATCGACAGCGGGCTCTCGAATATCTGGAAGAACGCCTCCTTGTACCAGACCAATGCCGCGATGGATTTCGGCGCCGGCGCGAAGGCGTCCGCCTCGGCCCAGAACGAACGCATGAAATCGCTTTGGCTCAGCCGGCGCAGGACCAGCAGATAATTCCCCGCGAAACTCACCGCCCAGGCGGCGGCGACGATTAACATCGGCCGGGGATCGGGCCGCGGCTTGCCGCCCAGCCATTCCATCGCCCCCAGAACGGCGATCCCGCCCAGCACGAACGCCACCGGATGCGAAAACCAGATCGCCACCGCCCCCACAATGCCCAGCGCGATCGTTCCTCGCTTCGACGGCGATAGCCCGCGCGACCAGTCTCCCACCGCGATCATTCCCAAGAGCAACGTCAACACCGTGAGCAAAACGTCCGTCGAATATTGCTTGGTGTCCGCGGAGTAATCATATTGCTTGGCGCCCATCGCCAGAACCACCAGCGCCATCGCCGCGCCGCCCGGTGTCAAGACCTTCCGGCAAAGCAGGTAAAACAGCGGCAGCGACAGAATCGACGCCAACAGCGGCGCCAGCCGCAGCGACCACTCGTGATTCCCCAGCAAGCTGATGACCGACTTCTCGATCATCAAGAACCCGATCGGCGCGCCCTGATCGTTGTCCAACGGCTTCAGCAGCCCGCCGAAAGAGCGATGAACGATGTTCAGCGCCAGCGCCGCCTCGTCGCGGTACATCGAGCGGTTGTAGAGATAAAACCACAGCCGCATCGCGATCCCGATGCCCATCACCAGCATCGCCAGCAGCGGCCACCCGATCGAAGACCCGGCCTGTTCGTCTTCGGGGACTTGATTGCTTGCAACTTCGCCTTCCAAGTCAACGCCTCGGTTGTGATTACTCGCTGACGCCGCGGACGCGGTTCAAGTATGCCACGAGAAACTCCAGAAATAAAACCGCGACGATGGCCGGGCCCGGCGCGATGAACGGCCAGCACCGGGAGACGGCGATCCCCGCCAGCGTCGCTACGACGTTGGCGCCGACGGCAACCGCCATGACGACCGTCATCCTGCGGCTGACCGCCAGCCCGGCCGCGCCCGGCAGGACCAGCAGCCCCGCCACCAGCAAATTCCCCGCCAGCTGCATCCCCGCGATGATCACCACCGCCACCAGCAGAATCAGCAAATAATGCACCAACCCCACCGGCACGCCGCTCACCTCCGCCAGCGTCGGATCGAAGCAATATAGAACGATTTGCCGCCGAAGAACGCCGACGACCAAAAGGATCGCCGCACAGACTCCGGCCGCCAGCATCATGGCCGCGGGGGTCAATCGGTTGACGTTCCCGAGCAGATAAACTTCCCAGCCCATCGTGCTGCCGCGGCCCAGATGTGCGTGAATCCCAAACGCGATGAACCCCCACGCCAGCGCCGCGGCGACGAAGATGCCGACCGCCGCGTCGCCGCTGACGGCCCGCCGGCGGCTGATCCACCCCACCGCCCACGCCGTCGCCAGCGCGAACCCCGCCCCGATCAGGAAAATCGCCCCCCCGTTGTTCAGCGCCGGAAACGCGATCGCCAGCAGCACCGCCGTCCCGATCCCCCCGAACGCCGCGTGCGCGATCCCATCGCCCAGATACGCCCATCGCCGCAGCACCACGAACGGTGAAAGCACCGCCCCCGCCACCCCCACCGACGCCGACGCCACCGCCACCCGAATCGTGTTCGACGTCAACTCCAAATTCGCCAGCCATTGTGACGTGTCCATCATCCTGCACCACGTCTTATTGCGCTTCTCGGGAAAAATTTAACCGCGAAGACGCGACGGACGCGAAGTTGCGCGAAGTTAAAATCAAATCCTGTTTTTCTTCGCGTCACTTCGCGTCCTTCGCGCCTTCGCGGTAATCTGCACTTGACGCTCACGATTTCGCTCATCCC
>JBEKXM010000685.1:0-2865 GCA_049512115.1 Tepidisphaeraceae bacterium
TCTGATCTACGTCAGCGAACAGGTCGTTCACACCGAATTGGATCTGATCCGTAACCAGCTCGAGCGCAATGGCGTCGATCTGATCTGGGGGACCGCGAAATTCGAACAGGAAATCGTCATCCGCGTCGAGCGGCCGGACGATTTCGAGGTCGTCAGCGGCGACACGGTCATCGTCGCCAGCGGGACCCGTCCGGCCCGGCCGGAATCCGTGCCCTTCGACAATAAAACCGTTTTCACGTCCGATGAACTGCTCAAGCTCGATCATATTCCCAAAACCATGATCGTCGTCGGCGGAGGCGTGATCGGAATCGAGTATGCCTGCATGCTGGCGGCCCTGGGCGTGAAGATCACGCTGGTGGAAGGCCGCAGCGAGGTGCTCGGGTTTCTCGATGCGGAGATCACCGAGGCCTTGCAATACCAGATGCGCCGGATGGGCGTTACGCTGCGCCTGGGCGAAAAGGTCCACAAGATCGAGCGGTTGCCCAATGAGATCGGCAACGGCGCGGCCGTGCAGGCAACGCTGGAAAGCGGCAAAACCCTCCACGCCCAGACGCTGCTGTACGCCGTCGGCAGGCAGGGAACCACTTCTGCGCTCAACCTGGAACGCGCCGGTCTCAAGGCCGACGACCGCGAGAGGCTCAAGGTCAATGCCAACTATCAAACCGACGTGCCGCATATTTATGCCGTCGGCGACGTGATTGGGTTTCCGGCCTTGGCCAGCACCGCGATGGAACAGGGCCGGCTGGCGGTCTGCCATGCCTTCGGCGCTCCCGCCTGCAGCATCCCCGAGCTCTTCCCCATCGGCATCTACGCGATCCCCGAAATCTCCATGGTCGGCAGGACTGAGAACCAACTGACCACCGCCGGCATCCCCTACGAGGCGGGCATTGCCCAATACCGCGAACTGGCCCGCGGCCAGCTCCTCGGTGACACCGACGGCATGCTCAAGCTCCTGATCCACCAGGAAAACCGTCAAATCCTCGGCGTCCACGCCATCGGCACCGGCGCTACGGAACTCATCCACATCGGCCAGGCCGTCATGGCCCTGCAAGGCACGCTCGATTATTTCGTCAACAGCGTTTTCAACTATCCAACGCTGGCCGAGGCCTACAAAGTCGCGGCCCTGAACGGAAGGAACAAGCTCCAGAATATGTAAGCAAGGCTTTCAAGCATGATCATTTCCCAGCCGTTCCTGCCATTTCCGCATGTCGCAAATTCGGGTCTATTTTTCCGAGTTTGCGTCTAAAAATGTCCCATCATGTCCCAAAATGTCCCATCCCACCCCCCCCTCCCCCTCGCGGAGCGAGACAGGTGAACAGGGGAGCAGGAGAACAGGTGATGGGGAAGGAAATGGAGAGACGAAGATGGGCCATTGTTCGGCACGCTTACCAAACAATAACCTAACTGTCGCCGGTTTGCAAGGAAAAAATTCGGGGCATTGCGCGGTGAGGCGCTCACGTCCCGGTTCGATTCTCCGATCCTCCAGGCGGGCGTAGTAGGCTGACAAACTCCTCGCCGCCGATCAACCGAATTTGTTCGGCCTCCCCCGCGGCAACAGCTCCGCTGGTAAAGCGGCTGGTGGTCACTACCATGCCACGGGTGCCGCGCGGATAGCCCTGCAGCGTACCAATTAATTCGCGGATAATGTTCGGGCCAACCGGATGCTTCGGACCATAGCATTTGCATTGTATAACCCAGTTCACCTGCTCCAAGTCCCGGCCTTTGGTGGCGTATACGTCAACTCCGCGATCACCGCGTTTCGAGGCGGCAATGTGCTGCACGTCGAACCCAAAGGCTTCCATCAGGCGGTATACGTCCTTCTCGAAGCGGAACCATTGCGATGGCCCCCCGGTGCTTTCTTCGGATGCAACCGTGTAGAGCAACTGGAGCGCTGAGCGACTACGGTAAATGACGTCGCGATGGACCTTGCCCCGCTCGTGCGGCCGCACGAAGGTGTAACCGGTCGGCATTTCGAAGCCATACCGTTCAGCCAACACCATTTGGGCAGCAGAGCAATGGCCGCTTCGCCTTATGTGGGGCCTAACGTTATGTGCTCGCCGATGCACAATGCCGAGTGCCGTGCCGCACTGGGAAATGTTCGGGTGGTGGGTATAGCGAACACGAGGCAAATAAACAATCCGGGGCCGATCGCCACGGTTGGCGGGTGGCCGTGGGATGGATAAGAGTGATTGCGTTTCTCGGAACACAGCCTCCCTCTCCTCGACTACCCAAAAGTCTCGGACCACTGCCGCCGCCCAGAGCCACAATGCAGCGATTACTTCTGCTCGGCGCTCGTCATCACGAACTAAATCTGCGGGCTCACAATGGAATGTGCCTCGATAGGGATCAATCCAGAGGATTCCAAAGTGTCCTTCAATAGTTCGGCCTACAAGAAACACTTCTCCGAGTTCGTGCATCTCGAAGTATTCAAATGGCCCGATCCGCATTTGAAGGATTGCTCCTGCGGGAATGGTCCCCTTTTTCTGTGCCCTAGCTTCTGCCATGAGTTCTTCCGCCGCATGGATCGCCTCCTCGGCGTGCTCTGCAAGCGGATAGGTGGACGGTTGCGCCCCAGCGGCTTTCGCGTCCATTGGGTAGTCGTTCCCCCGGATAATTCTTCCCAGATTAAATTCAAATCCGAAGATCCTGCGAGGCCAATATTGATCAGGAGGAGAATTGCTGGGAAACTCCCGAGGTTCGATAGTCGATGTGACAATATTTGCGGCAGAATCAAGCCAAGGCATCAGTCGCCCGCATTGGGAGAGGCGAGGATTGCGAAAATAAAGCGCCGTCGCCCAATAAGCGATGTTGTTCAATCCGTATCCGGTCTGTTCGCGTGAGAATTGAAAAAACGCATCCGATGGT
>JBEKXM010000686.1:0-7704 GCA_049512115.1 Tepidisphaeraceae bacterium
TCTCTCCCGGCCTCTACATGAATAACTGGCGCAGCACGCAGTCCACGGGCGCATGGTGGGCCACGACCACGGCTTACCGCATGGGCGTGGAGGACTTATCGGCTGATCTGACAAACACTACCGCCGGGACTTCGACCGCCGTCGTCATGGACTGCTATGAGTGCTGGGTGTCAGGCATCCGGTCGATAGAAGCCGCGCGCAACCACGTCTGGCTCTACGAATCCCATCACAGCATCGTTCAGTTCAACTACTTCTACCAGAGCACCAGCCATGCGACGCAGAGCTACGCGGTCGAGATTGAGGGCAACGATAATTTAGTTCTGTCTAATATCTGCCAGCAGGTAACGGACTCTTGCCCGAACTCGAATGGTGGCGGTTCGGGCAACGTGGCTGCCTACAACGTGGCGCTTGATGACATCTACACGCCTCAACCGGACTGGATGCAGGCCAGCGACTACGACCATGCCTCCGGAGCCGACTTCTGGTTAAGAGAGGGCGAATCGAGCATTGGATTCAACTCGGACAACGTGCACGGGACGCACTACTTTACGACTCTGTTCCGCAACTACTTCCGCGGTTGGCAGAACCAGTGCGATGGAGTTAGTTGCTCGGCACAGACGATTGCGATTCAGCCCTACGCCGCGAGCCGATACTTCAACATCATTGGCAACGTCTTAGGGCAGGCTGGGTATCACACGCAGTATCAGTGCCTCGGGGCGGCGACGAACTGCTCGGGTGCGAACAACAGCATCTTTGTTCTGGGCGCGACGAACAATGGCGGGACGGTTGGAACTGGAACATTATTCTGCCTGAATCAGCCGACGTGCAGTTCGTTTGGCGTTTACGATCCTCTGACCTACAACTCCGTCATGCGCTGGGGCAACTATGACACGGTGAACGCAGCGGTCCGATTTAATACTTCCGAGGTGCCATCAGCCTTCAACGACACGAGCGGATCGCCGAGCTTATACGTCAACCCGCTCCCGGCGAATGACAATCTCCCGAACTCTTTCTTCCTCTCGGCGGTGACGGCCAGCAGTTGCGGCACTGGCCTATCGTGGTGGAAGAATACGACGCGCAATGCCTGTGAACCGTTCCCTCCCGCAGGACCGGACGTGTCCAGTGGCGATCTTGGAACATGTGCGAGTGGGACTTATTCGGGAGCCGTCTGTCGCGTAGGCAGCACGCAGTGCGGCGGGTCGGTATCCTGCTCTCAGGCGATGGGTGGTCACGCGAATCTGATCCCTGCCCACTCCTGCTTCCTCGACGTGATGGGCGGTCCTCCGGATGGCACGGGAAGCGTATTAACTTATAACCGTGCCAGTTGCTACGAGGCGGACCCGCTAGTATATCAGCAGACATTCACCGCCCGCACTGATCCGTGTATCGGCGGTTCCGTCGAATCTTCTTCGATCTGCCCTCCGGGAACCCCTACGGGGCAGCCGGGAAGCGCCATGTCGTTCAAGGGCCAGACGGGCGATCCTATGCCGTATTACCAGACTCCGGGCACGGAAGACCCAGCAAACACGGCAGTCATTGACCCGGACTTTACCAGCTATCAAATACTTGTCACGAACCGCTATCTATCGGCTGCTTGCGGCCCCGCGAATACGAACTGGTATTGCAATCTTCCCGCCACGCGGATGTTCGTGATGCCCAGCGGCGAGTTTGACCCGTTCACGCAAGGCACTCCAACATTAAGGTTCCTGCTGATTTCCGATGCGGAAAACAACTATTACGTAATGGCGATGAACCCGCAGGCTATCCACAACAAGACGTGTAATCCAAATGTCTATGTCCCGCCGAACGGTTGCTTCGTATATACCGGAATCCGCACATTCTCCAATCCGTTACTCGATAACTTGTCAGGCAGCACCGGATGCACGGATCAAGGGTTAGCCGGAACGAACTGCTCTATGCTCGTCAATCTGAGCGGCTTTTATGGCTCGCGCGCCAGCGGAGACACGAACACGATTGTGGAGTTAATGGGATCGCAGGGCGGAGCGACGGGTGATGTCGTCAATGTCCAATTCAATAAGCTCGCTGTTATCCAGAGTCCAAGCTGCCCGGTAAAGTTCGGCTACGTTGGGGGAGATTTCTGTTTCAACCGTACTCCAGCCGTCAACTTTACGTCGGGACCAACGGAAGCGGCCCCGACGCTGGCGGTTTGCAGCACCCCGCCTACCGCAGGGACAACATGCGAGGCCAGCGGCACCGGCGGAGCAAGCGGCTGCATCCTCCCTCCCGACTACAGCAGCAACTCGCCTTGGTCCGGTACGCCGGCCGGAGCGAACGATGGCTCGATGGGGACCGTAACCGGAGGAGCGGGAGACTGGCATTCAAGCACGGCCTATTTACATCCGGATTCGTTCATCTTTCCGCAAACTTCAACCATTGCCGGATCACTGACGGGAACCGGGACTATGCAGGTGGGAGATGTGATTGAGCAGGAATCTGTTAGCGGAACGCCAACGGCCACCGTCGTCAATCTGTCTGTCACGACCAATATTGAAGTCGAGGTCACTAGCACGGCCACGGGGAACGCTACCAGCATCTGGACTGACATCACGCGCAGCGGTCCAACTTACACCCCGACGGCGAAACCAGCAGCGAATGTCTATACCTATCAGGCGATGCAGTCTGGAACGAGCGGCGCATTACCGGAACCATATTGGCCTTCGTGCAATGCGGCCTGCACGGGGACAAGCATCTCTGGATGCTCTTCGGCCAGTTTTTGCAGCGATGGCACGACGAACTGGGTCAACATCGGCAAGACGGGCGGACAGGACGAGGGCTTCGATGTGGTCAGCTTTAATCCCGCCTATGGATGTACTCGTGCGAACATCCGCATCGACAAAGTTTATCGCGGAACGAATCAAGGTTCCGGCTATCCCAATCCTGGAAGCACCGCGCAGCCTTCTGGCTACATGACCACGGACGTGAGCGCAGCACTGTTCAATGCCTGCACTCTTGATTCGACAATAGCGATCTCCGGCTCCATCAGTGGGACGATCAACTTCGGCGACATCATCGAGCAGGAAGCGGTGAGCGGGAAGCCCACGGCCAACGTTCTGGTACCTACTGTACCGTTTACGGTGAGCAATGTCACCGGAACCCCGACCTCTAGCGGTGTATGGACTGACTTGGCCACGGGCGCGACATTCACCCCGTCCGCCACCCCGGTTGCCTACACGACAGCGCAGTGTGCCTCCGGTATAGGCGTACCGGTCAACGGGACGGGCGCTACCGACAGCGGAGGAACTGCGACCGTAACTCTTTCCTCTGCCATAATCGTTCCATATCTGGGACAAGTTACTCTGGCAAACTGGACTCCGAGCGGTTATAGCGGAACGTGGGCCGCGTCCCCCAGCAATGGGACCACTCTAACGCTTACTGGGTTGCCTTCGGGTCTCGGGGCAGGCAGCGGCGGGACTGCGATGCTCACGGTAGGCGCGAGCACCGACCGGGAGAAGGCCCACGATGGCGGCGGCAAGATCAACTCCGAATTCTTCGCATATACTCCATCTGGCGGCGGCGGGACGGTTGCGAGTACTGACGGCTGGTGGGCAAGCGGATTCCAGTCCGGGAAAAGCGAAGTCAGCTCAGGCTCGGGAGCAGGAACTGAGAAGTACGTCTACAACATAATCTTCGATCTAGCTGGCGTCATGCAGCGCGCGGTCCTGACCTACAACAATTGGAACGGAAATGGATCGGTTAGCTGTGCCGGCGACGGACACGAACTGAGCTTCTATAACAACGATGGGAAAGGCTCGCTGAACTATTTCCACCAATACAATCATCCCTGCATCAACAATTTAACGGAGAGCAGTTGCACGGCTGCGACCTGCCTTGGGACGCCGTATCCCTTGCAGACGACAGGCTCGGAAGCGGGGCAGCCGATCTATACTCTGTCGAGCGGTTCGCCCTGTCCGAATTATTCGGCCAGCCTAGTCTGCGATACGCACGGCACTGCTCGCGGGACCAATACTTCGGATACGAATGCTTCTGCCATACAATCTGACATCTCAGTCCCGGCGCCGGGGCGCTGCCCGAACACGTCCGCTCCCGGATGCGCCTACGCTCTGCCTCCTACGGCAAATAACAATGCCGCTGGTTATCCCGGATACGATGTGCCATCGCCATACACGCAGATTTACCCCGGCTGGGATGAGATCGTAGCCTATGCCACGCAGCCGGTGTCCGGATGCAATGCGAACACGTTCGGCAACTTCTGCCAATACCGCATGGGGCATAACTGGTCCACCAGTTCCAGTCCGGTGTTTAGCGCACAGCAGAACGAGGGCCAGTCGTCGCAGGACAACGAGTTCTTTGCCTTCGGCACGGACGTAATGAGTACGCGACGCTCGACCTCGCCGGATTGGGAACCCGGAGCGAGTTATACCTACGGCATAGGCAATGGGAACCAGGGCAACGACAACACGGTCAGTCCCGAACCTACGGTCATCACAGAGACCTCGATCAGTTCGGATGTGCTGACGGTCTACACGAACAACAACTATGCCAATGGAGCGCCCGTCGTGCTTACCGGGACGGCAGAGTCTTTCTTGAACGGCCAGACTGTGACCGTGGCCGGATCAACCGGCACCACGTTCACGGCGAATTTCACGCACACTAATTATACGAATACCTCCGACACGGGGCTGGCCGACGACAATCCGAACCGCTCAATCTTTTCAAACTTGAACGCGGCTGGTCCGATTACCGGCACCGTGACGGTGACCAATGGCAATCCTACTGTGACATGGGTATCTGGAACGCAGTTTACTACCGGCAACTCGTGGAAACTCGATACGATTCTGATCGGCACGGCGGGGCAAGCGAATACGGTCTATACGATTGCTTCCGTGGGCAGCGCGACCCAGTTAACCTTGCAGAATAATGTGATGCTGTCCTCGGGAACGTACACCTATCATCTGCTCGCATTCACCAGTGGATCTACTCGCCCAATATGGACCTCATCTTCCGTGTCGGGCCAAACGATTGCCGGTGCTGGTTCCGGCGAAGTATGGACAAACACGTCGCAACCCAGCACTATCTCATGGGGAGGATCGACCGGCCAGACGATGTGCGATGGCTTGCGCGGAGACTTTACGTCCAGCGCCGGTGCTACTATTCCGTCGCTGGGAACAGTTCTCTACCCGGTAGACAACAACGACAATAACAACTTCTACTCCGCCATCGGCCCTGCGGCAAGTTCGTGGCCGGGAGGAGCAGGCGGACCGGGAGGCGCGGGGATCGCTGAAGGTTCAATCCCAAACTGGGGCAGCGTCGCTCCTGACTACGGGGAGACCTACAGCGAGACCGGCGGTTCAGGCTTGGTCTGGCTCAATGGCGGATCGAACGACTGCGCCACAGACATCCTCGTGATCGACTTGACCTCAGCGGGCGGCGGCGCAGTGCAACAGCAAGTCGCACCAGCCGTTGTGATCTTCGCCAATGGGCAGCACGAATCTAACTCAGAACGAAAAGGGAACCTACAGTGAAAAACTACAAATTTGCAGTCATTCTATTCTTGGCTTCAATCGCTTCTGCACAAACGAATTGGGGCTGGGTCATGCCGCCGAACGGCCCCTGCGTGCCCTGGCCGAACGCTGCTGGTATTTGTTCCGACAATCCCAACGGCGTGTTTACGCTGTACGATGTAACCGGGAAGAAGACTACGCTGCAAACGCTACTGTCCGGGATTGTCGGCCCCGCAGGACCGCCCGGACAAGCTGCGACTGTTCAGATCGGAACGGTTACGACCGGGTCGCCGGGATCGCAGGCGAGCGTGACGAACTCAGGATCGTCTTCTGCAGCGGTGCTGAACTTCAGTATCCCGGCTGGGCAGACAGGGCAGCAGGGGCCGCAAGGCGTGCCCGGTAACGGCTTCGCTGTCGGAACTGTCCTGACAGTTACGCAGCAGTGCCCTAGAGGAGTAGGAACTATTCAGGCAGGATGGACTTCTCAGAACTGTACGGTAACAATCACGGCCATTCCATGAACGAAGCATCTCTAATCTCGTTTCTCAAGACATCCATGCAAGCTATCGCAGAGGAATGGCCCGACATTCCCGAGGTCAACGATCTGGACGATATCGACGCTGACGCGAAGGGATCGGCATGGAACCGGGCCTATGGACGGTACTGGGCATCGGACACAGTTTTGCAGCAATTAAGACAGGAGGGAATCGAATGAATACAATTACTGCATGGTACTCAAAGAACACCGGCTGGACGCACACCATCGCAGCCGTGGGGACTTTCCTGATGCTCGCCTACTTCAACGTCCCAGAGTTTAAGGCGGCAGTGTTGCAGCTCTACAACGCAGCCCCGCACTGGCTAGAACAAGTGGTTGTGGTCGGGATCGCCCTGTACGGCTTCTATCGGAACGGCGAGAAGCCCGCTGCAAATTTGCGGAAGTAAGATGTGGCCCCGCGAGCCGATGCCGATGGATGGCTTGTGCGCTCATTGCGGCGGACGCCCGGAGTTTTGGGTCAGCATCGACCGTGGGCCGATGCGTGGGATGTGCCAAGAAGCCTACAACGAATGGCTCAATGATCGTCATCCGGTGAAGTTACGAGAGTCCCTGGATCGAGGGTAGGGACATTCCGTAGGAGTTTGAGATGTTCGCGTTCACTCTCCCCCGATTTACGAAAGCAGAGCCTCGCATGGGCAATTCTCAGCATGATTATGGCGAAGACTCTGATGGGAGTATTCGCATCCCGCAGTGGGGGATGAAGGTCGTCGCCGCGCTGTTCATTGGCCTGACCGGATTCGGCAGCGGGTACTTCGTCAGCAGTCTGAAAGATACTCAGAACATCGAGGACCGCCTTTCCTCGCTTGAAAAGGATAATATAGACATCCACAGAGACATGCACGAATTCCTCATCGTCCAGCAGCAGAACTCAGAGTTCCGAGAAGCTGCAAAGGTGAAACTGGCAGAGATCGACGAGATTAAGCATCTCTTACTTCTCCACATGGGGCGCGACAAGTGACCGAGGATGCCGCCACTCGCGTGGCGAAGGCTACAGCCGAATGGCTCTTGGAGACATTTGGCGTCGGGCTGACCGAGGCACAGCGTGCTAAACTATACGCACTGATTTTCGAGAATTCGCAGGCGCAAGTCGCAGACGTAGATTCTGAGATCGCAACTTAAAGGAGAAATACCAATGTTCAAGAAACTTGCATTAACTCTTCTGTTTGCCCTGTTCGCCGCTACCTCGTTCGCACAGGTCGCGCCGCAGTATGCGCTCGAAGTCAACTTCTTCAACAGCGGCATCTACGGCCAAACCTCGGCTCTGAACACGGTATTCAACTACCAATTGACCACGAACCTACAACTGGAAGGCGACTTACTGGCCGCTCCGGGCGGAGGATTAAGCGATTACGAGGCGGGCGCAAGCTATGATCTCTGCGGCATCAAGGCCGTGGAGAACGCACTGGCCCTCACTTCGCTGAACTGCGGGAAAATGGAGCCTTTCGCTGCCATCGTCGCAGGCATGGGCAAAGTCCAGCAGGGCACGAATCCAGCCTCGGAAGCTCCAGCATTCATGGCCAAACTCGGCGTGAGCCTGCCAACCTCCTCGGGGAGTTTCGCTCCGGAGTTCGTCGGAGGATACGGAGACTTCGGGCCATCCGTGGCGGGGCAGTCGAACAAAGGTTGGTTCTTCTACTCTGGATTCACGTTCGGGGGCGGGAACAG
>JBEKXM010000687.1:0-3003 GCA_049512115.1 Tepidisphaeraceae bacterium
TCCTTCCTGCTGCGCCTCGGCGATCACACGCTGACGCTTTAGAAAATCACTCGTCGGCGTCGGCTGCGTCAAAACCTTGCCGTCCGCGTCCGTGATCGTCGCCTTCACGTTGGCGACCGCCGCGAACCCGTCCTGGATTTCCTGCAACGTCGACGCGTCCATGAAATCTGTGAGTTTCAGGTGATCCGGATCAGCGGCAGGCATCGAGTCTCCAACACTCCCCGTCCCTGGGAAGCGGGGTGAGATTGTAGACGCCCGGCCTGTGCAATCAACGCCCACGCGCCGCCACCGAATTTTGCCCGCCCCGTATTGAAATCAATCCTCTTTGAGTGACAATTGCATTTCGCAACGCGAAAATCTTGCACCGCTGGAGAACCCATGCCCACCCGCACCGTTAACGGAACAACTCTGTTTTACCAGGAATCCGGACGCGGTTTGCCCCTCGTCCTCCTTCATGGCTTTCCCCTCAATCACCATATCTGGCATAAGCAGGTCCACGATCTCTCCGGCGTCTGCCGCGTCATCACCCCGGATCTTCGCGGCTTCGGACAATCCCTCGGCGGCGGCGCGTTCACCATCCCGTCCCTGGCCGAGGATTTGTACCTCCTGCTCTCTCAGATTCGCGCCTTGCCCTGCGTGCTCGGCGGGCTCTCCATGGGCGGTTACGTCGCCTTGGCGTACGAGCAACAATACGCCTCCACCCTTCGCGGCCTGATCCTGATCGACACCCGCGCCGCCGGCGACCCCCCCGACGGCCGGGCCGCCCGCGACGCCATGATCGAACTGGCCAAAACCGCCGGCTCCGCCGCCGTTGCCGGACAAATGCTGCCCAAAGTGCTCGCCCCCGGCGCCGCCGACAGCCGCCCGGACCTCCTCGCCGAGTTGAAATCCATCATGGAGGCCTGCCCGCCTGAAACGATCCAACACGCCCAGGCCGCAATGCGCGACCGCCCCGACTATCGCCCAACCCTCCAGCGCATCGCCGCTCCCACCTTGATTATCGTCGGTGAATCCGACGCCATGACCCCGCCATCTCTCGCCGAGGAGATGCACCAGTCCATCCCCGGCTCGACGATTTCCATCATCAAGGACGCCGGCCACTTGTCGCCCATCGAGCAGCCTCAGCAGGTCAGCCGCGCCATCCACCATTTCCTCGTCTCCGCCCTCGGCTCCTGAAAGCCGGGGGATGGCCATCCCTCGGTTCTCCCCGGTTTTTACCTTGTCAAACCTTCGGGCCGACCCTAAACTTCCCCTTGATTCGCTAGGGGTGATCGCAAAACCGCGATCTGAGAGTACACCCTTGGTACCTGATCCGGATTATGCCGGCGTAGGGAAGCGAATGGACTCCTTCACGTCCAGCCTTCCCCCTTTTTGGAGATTCCAATGTCCCAATCCGAGCAAACGATGGATCGTTCCTACACCTTGCCGCCCCTCGGCGACAATCCCTCGACCGACCGCCAGGGGACCACTCCCGGCTCATTCGCCCAAAAAGGACGCGTCGGCACCCCCTACGCCTTCAGCTCCCCCGATACCCCCGGCATGCCCGGCGTCTCCGCGCTCACCGCCATGGATTTTGCCCGCCCCCAGGATCGCGACGGCCGCACTCAACTCGAGCAAGCCCGCACCGGGATCGTCTCGGCCGAAATGAAACGCGTCGCCCTCCGCGAGCCCCATCTTTCCCCCCAACAAATCCGCGCCGAGATCGCCGCCGGCCGAATGATCCTTCCCGCCAACAAGGTCCATCTCAAATACAAACTCGATCCCATGTGCATCGGCCGCGCTTCTCTCACCAAGATCAACGCCAACATGGGCGCATCCCCCGTTTCCAGCGGCACCGATGAGGAAGTCGAAAAGCTCAAATGGGCCGAACGCTGGGGGGCCGACACCGTCATGGACCTTTCCACCGGCGGCGATCTCAACGCCTGCCGCCAGGCCATCATCCAAAACAGCACCGTCCCCATCGGCACCGTCCCCATCTATTCCATGATCATCGGCCGCAAAATCGAGGATTTGACCTATGACGTCATCCTCAAGGAACTTCAAAACCAGGCCAGGCAGGGCGTCGATTATTTCACCATCCACGCCGGCGTGCTCCGCGAGCATCTTCCCTATGTCAGAAAGCGGCTCATCGGCATCGTCAGCCGCGGTGGAAGCCTCCTCGCCAAGTGGATGCTCATCCACAACAAGCAGAACCCCATGTACGAAATCTTCGATGACATCTGCGATGTCATGCGCCAGTATGACGTCAGCTTCAGCCTGGGCGACGGCCTGCGCCCCGGCGGGCTGGCCGATGCCTCCGACGAAGCACAGCTTCGCGAACTGGCCACCCTCGGCGAACTCACCGAACGCGCCTGGGCCAAAGGCGTGCAGGTCATGGTCGAAGGACCCGGACACGTCCCCTTCGATCAGATCGAATACAACATGAAGCTCCAACGCAAACTCTGCCATGGCGCGCCCTTCTACGTCCTGGGCCCCCTGGTCACCGACATCTTCCCCGGCTACGACCACATCACCAGTTGCATCGGCGCCACCGCCGCGGGATATCACGGCGCCGCCATGCTCTGCTACGTCACTCCCAAGGAACATCTCGGCCTGCCGAAAATGGATGACGTCAAACAAGGCTGCGTCGCCTACAAAATCGCCGCCCACGCCGCTGACGTGGCCTTGGGCATCCCCGGCTCCCGCGATCGCGACGACGAACTCACCAAGGCCCGCGCCGCCCTGAACTGGCAACGCCATTTCGATCTCAGCTTCGATCCCGAACTCGCCCGCGCCTATCACGACGAGGATTTGGAAGTGGACACCGATTTCTGCGCCATGTGCGGGCACGATTGGTGCTCCGTCCGCATCAGCAAGGAAATCACGGATTTCTACTCCGGAAAGGACGAATCCTCCCAACCCCAAAAGACCGCCGCCCCATCCCCCGGCCTGACCGCCGCCGGCATCGAACTGCTCAAGCATCGCGGCAATCTCACCCCCGAGCAGATCATGGCTCTGGCCCAC
>JBEKXM010000688.1:0-4611 GCA_049512115.1 Tepidisphaeraceae bacterium
CTTATTGCCCGACTGTTCGGGCACACCCGGTTTGCCCAAACTTCGGGCGGGAGATGCCGCATTAAACCGTCCGCCCGAAGCCTACCAGGGAAATGTCGTCATTCTGGCTGCGGCCGGCGGTGAATTGCTTGACGGCCTTGACCACCTGCTCCACCAGCAGGCGGGGGGAGTAGGTTCCCCCTTGCACGGCGGCATACACCCCTTTCGGTTGCAGTTGGAGGTCTTGGAGGTTCATGGCCTCAGTGACGCCATCGGTGAACGCCAGGATGCTGTCGCCCGGTTCCAGGTGAACCTGGCACGAGGGGTACTGGATGCCATCGGAGACGCCGAGGGGGAGGCCGGCCGCCTTGCTGCTGATCGCCTCTCCCACGGTGCGCGTGGCACGGTGGTAAATCAGGGGAGGCGGATGTCCGGCGTTGACCAGCGTCACGATATGGCTCTCTGGATCGAGGATGGCCGCCAACAGGGTGACGAACCGGCCCGCGAGCCCCAACTGGTTCATCAAAGAGTTGAGTCTGGTGAAGGCGGCGGCGGGATCGGGCTCCGTCAGCATGAAGAACCTTGCATCGGCGCTGAGTTTGGCCATGAGAAGAGCCGCCGCCACCCCCTTGCCGGCCACGTCCCCCATCAGGACGGCCACGCGCTGCCGCGGCAAGGGGATGAAGTCGTAATAGTCGCCGCCGACCTCGTAGGCCGGCTCGTAGTGGGCAAAAAACTCGTAGCCCGGGACTTCGGGCAGCTTCAGCGGCAGGAAGCCGCGCTGCACTCCGCGTGCCATCTCCAGGTCGAACTTAAGGCGCTCACGTGCCAATTCCAGGTGGCGGCTGTATTCCTCCAGTTCGATTTGCAAGCGTCGGAGTTTCAGGTGCGTTTCGACGCGGGCGTGCAATTCTTCCATCTGAAACGGCTTGGTGAGGTAATCCACCCCGCCGAGGGCAAAGGCCTTCACCTTGTCCAGCGGCTCGGTGAGAGCGCTGATGAAGATGACGGGAATCCCCTTGAGCTTGTCGTCGGCTTTGAGTTGCTCGCACACCTCGTAGCCGTTCATCTCCGGCATGTTGATGTCCAACAGGATCAAGTCCGGGGGATCGTGTCGCGCCGCCTGAAGCGCCAGCTTGCCGCTGGGAACGGGGCGGACTTTATACCCGCGGTCCTTGAGCATGCCGGCCAGCACCTGGAGATTGGCGGGAGTGTCGTCCACCACCAAGATGCTGGTGGGTCGCCCGGCACTGCTATTGGGCTTCTCAGGATTCAATGGAGGTCCCGCGTGCTTAATAGATCAAGAAGTTTCTGATATTGGAAACCCTCGGCCAGGCGGCGCAGCCCTAGAGCAATGCGGGGATCGTGGGCTTCAACCTCGTGAATCTTCGCCAGCAACTGGTCCAGGTCTGCCGTGATGACCGCTTCACGCATCGAGTGGAGGAGGTCTTGCGGCCAGCCCGCCAGGGACTCGGGTGTGAGATCGGCAGGTTCCTCCTGGGCCGCGGCTGCGGGATCCTCGGCGTAAACGTATTGCACTCCCACGTGGGCGTGAATCTTCTGGAATAGCTCTGCATCCCTGAACGGCTTGCTGATAAAATCGTCGGCGCCGATCCCGATCAACTCCTGGCGGTTTTCATCCATCGCACTGGCCGTCACCGCGATAATCTTGGGCTTATCGCCGCCGGGCATGGCGCGGATCCGGCGGATCGCCTCATGGCCGTCCATCACCGGCATGCGGAAATCCATCAGGATCAGATGGGGTCGCCATTCCTCAAACTCATGGATCGCTTCCACACCGTTGGCCGCCAGCCGAATTTCGAAACCGACGGGGGCTAGAAGCTGCTCCAGCAGCTGGCGGTTATCGACAGTGTCGTCGGCAATCAGCACGCGGCACGTCGCCTGCCCGGGCTGGAGTTTCAGGACATGCCGCGGCTTGTCTTTTGCCTGAACCGCCTGGGCGTCCCCCTCCTTCAAGGGCAGACGAATTGCGAAAACGCTGCCTTTGCCAACCTGGCTGTTTACCGTGACGGTTCCTCCCATGAGGCGAACAAACTCCTGACTGATGGCCAAGCCCAGGCCAGTCCCGCTCCCGGTCTCTCGCCCGGTCTTGGTCTGCTCGAAATGCCGGAACAACTTGTCCAGTTCGTCCGGCGAAATGCCCGGGCCCGTGTCCTCGATTTCGACGCGGAGAAAAGATCCCTTGGCGCCCTCGCGGTCCGCGCGCACGCGCAAGCCGATCCCGCCCTGCTCGGTAAACTTGACGGCATTGCCCAGCAGGTTGATGAAGACCTGGCGCAGCTTGTTGATGTCGGTCACGATGTATTGGGGGACATCGCCGATCATCTCCACCGAGAACGATAACTTTTTCTCGTCCGTGCGGACGCGGAACATCATCTCCAGGTCTTTGAGCAGGAGGGGCAGGTCGAACGTGGAGAGATTCAGGGTCGTGCGGCCCGCTTCGATCTTGGACATCTCCAGAATGTCGTTGATCAGGGCAAGCAGATGCTCGCCGCTACGGTTGATGGTTCCCAGATACTGGCATTGCCGGGCAGTGAGGTCCTGGTCGCGGAGCATCAACTGGGAGAACCCGAGGATGGCGTTCATGGGCGTGCGGATTTCGTGGGACATGTTGGCCAGGAAGACGCTCTTGGCACGGTTGGCCTGCTGCAACGATTGCTCGTAGCGTTTGCGTTCGGTGATGTCGCGGGCGGCGGCAAACACTCCCTGCAGCTTCCGGTCGCGGTCGTAAAACGTGGTCGCGTTGTAGGACACCACGGTTTCCTTGCCGTCCCGGGCGCGCGCGGTGAGTTCATAGTCGGTGAGTTTGCCTTCGGCAAGCGCCCGCTTGATGCCGGCGTCGGCTCGCTCCGGGTTGGTGAAGTAATCCTTAAACGGAGCGCCGATCAGCTCGTCGCGCGTGCATCCGGTGAGCGCCTCCATCTGCTTGTTCACGTCGGTAATGATGCCGCGCGGATCGGTGGCGATCAGGGCATCAATGTTGGATTCAATAAGCGAGCGCGTGTAAAACTGCTGATCGCGCACGCGCTGATCGAGCAGCATTCGCTCGGCTTCCACCTGCTTGCGTGCGGTATTGTCGGTGCCGATCAACAGATAGCCGATGATTCCCTCTTGTGCGTCGCGCAGCGCCGTGACCGACACGATGGCCGGAAACCGGCTGCCATCCTTGCGGATGTAGGTCAATTCGTAGATGTCCTCTATTCCACGCGAGGCCTTAAAAACCAATGCTTCAAAGCCCGGAGTGATCGTCGTCCCAAGCTCGGCGCTCAAGGCTTTGGCGCGCGTAATCACTTCCTGCGGATCGGAAATGTCGGCCGGGGTAATCTTGTTCATCACTTCGGCGGCGATATAGCCCAGCATGCGTTCGGCGCCGACGTTGAAGATTTGAATGACGCCCTTCTCGTCGGTGGCGATGCTCGAGAAGTTGGCGCTGTTGAAGATCGCGCTCTGCAACGCCCCGGCTTTGAGCACGGCTTCTTCCGCCCGCTTGGGCGGGGTCAGGTCTTCGACGGCCGGAGCCGGCAACTCGACGTCTTGGACTGGAGCAAGTGAATTGACCATACGACGCCTCTCCGTTGCGCCACTGTTCTGCACGACCGAAACTGATGCTTTGTATCAATAAAGCGCGGATCATCATCCGCCACTCTCGCGATCAAATGCCAGGCCTACCGGGGCCTACACTGGTCTGCGGCCCTGGATAAGACGAACGACTACAACGACCAGGGCCACCACCAGCAGGACGTGGATCAACCCACCGACCGTGTAAGAGGTGACGATTCCGAGCAGCCACAACACCAAAAGTATGAGTGCAAGAGTCCAGAGCATGGTAACCGTCCTTTCATTTTTGCCGTACCATTCATGGCCCCTGCGTGATCCGGCCACGCAACGTGGGCCATTGAGAAACGACGCTTCGACGAAACAAAAAAAGCCGACGCAAACGAACACCAGCGGTGTTCAACTGCGTCGGCTTACTCGCTAACGGGTCTCCCGGCCGTCGGCCGAGTTACCCTTTATTTAGTCATCCGAGGACTTCAAATATCTGCCGGGAACTGATTTATTCATTCAAGGCTTCCCTGACATCATATCATAGGCCTCGTGATCGGCCAAGTAAGGAAATTGCCGGAATATCCAGCATACTCTTCGATTTGATGAAGACTCAGGGCGAACGTTGAATATTGCTCGTTGCTATTTCCCAGTCACGGTCATAGGTAGGGATAACGAGGAGTCTGGGGCCATGGCAAAGGGCCGGCGCTTTGACGGCAAAGTCTATTGGAAGCGGGCAACGTCCCGGCTGGCATCGATCGGGTTGCTTTTTAGGCGGGCCGCGTCGGAATGGCGCCAGGACAATGCCCTGCGGCTGTCAGCGGCGGTTTCGTTTTATGCTGTTTTGTCTCTGGCGCCGCTCTTGGTCATCGTCATCCGGGTCATGGGAATCGCCCACGCCCGGCAATTTGCCCGCGAACAGATAATCAAGCAGATCACAAACCTGATGGGCACGCAGGTGGCCGACGCGATCAAGCCAATCCTCGAAAGCAACGTCACTCTAGGCACCGGCTATCTGGCAACGGCAATCAGCACTGTTGTATTGCTATTCTCCGCCACCGGCGTCTT
>JBEKXM010000689.1:0-10212 GCA_049512115.1 Tepidisphaeraceae bacterium
CATGGGCACCTATCAGCAGCAATATGGCATTTTCCTGGCCGGAACCCTCCTGGCAATGATCCCGCCCGCAATCCTGTTCTTTTCCCTACAAAACGAGTTTATCAGCGGGCTTACCAGCGGGGCAGTCAAACAATAGGCCGGTCGTGACTTATGCTTCGGCGATCCGATTTTACTTCCCTTAAGCCTGAACTTCGCTAAAATGGCTGGTGTTAAGTAAACGCTTACGAAGGGATTTCGGGTATTAGCAGTGTTTTGTGAACTTTTGCCCTTTTCAGGCAACATCAACTTCAACGCTCAGCATTCGCCCATCGGGGCGTTTATGAGTTTTACCTGCGGCCATTTCAATACCGGCGGTGGGATCGGAATCGAAATTGGCAAGCCCGCCAACCAGAATCTTTACATCGGAGTGAAGGACGGTCCCCGGAGATCCGACTCGCCAATCCGCTGCCTGCCGTTTTTCAAGGGTGGGCCCGGGCTTCACGATCCAGCCTCCTCCTACGAAGTGGATGACCACCCTTCTCCGCCGGTCCATCAGTCGTTGCGGCCCTTTGCGCCAAACGAGATCAGCCGATTTTTCGGATGGGCATCCGACATCTGGCAAACCCCGGATTTCAAGTTCGGACTCTACACTCCCTTTTCCTCGATCCCCGAACCCAACGGTGATTCAGAGGCCATGAAATCCTGCTTGCTGCCGGCCGTAGTGGCGACTCTCGAAGTCGACAACCGCCGCGGCGATCAGACCAAAACCGCCGTGTTCGCCATCGACTTCATCAATCCCGGCGCCCGGGTCCTCGAAATCGAGTCGTCCGGCGCAGACCCGCCCAAGCTTGGCTTTGCCTGGCGCCGATCCATGGGTGTGCTGGGCAAAATCGAATCCGACTCCGACGAGGGCGCCGGCGAGTTCGTCGCGCTCCAACGATGGCTGGTCGCCGAGGGATTGACCGATGTCAACCCTGTTCACGCGCTGGGCACGTGTGCCGGGCTGGCGATGGAGGTTCCCGCCGGCGAGAAGAAAACGCTTGTGCTGGCGATTGGCGTACACCTTCACGGCATCGTCACCACCGGCCTGGAAGGCCAATACTACTATACGCGCTATTACACCAGCCTGGATGAAGTCCTTAGCGCCGCCCTCGAGCGCGCCAAAGAGCTGCGCGCCGCCGCCGCCGTGCAGGATGCCCAGTTGCTCGATTCGGGATTGTCGGCCGATCAGCAGTTCCAGATCGCCCACGGCACCCGCGGGTATTATGGCAACACGCAGCTTCTCGACGTGGGCGGCGAACCCCTCTGGATCGTCAACGAGGGCGAATACTGCATGATGAACACGCTCGATCTGTCCGTGGATCAGGCGTTCTGGGAGTTGAAATATAATCCTTGGGTCGTCCGCAATATCCTGTCGCTTGCCGCCAGACGCTACAGCTATCACGACCAGGTAAAGGGGCGCTCCTCGCAGTTGCTCCCCGGCGGGATCTCCTTCTGCCACGACATGGGCATCAACAATAATTTCTCCAGTTCCGGAAACAGCAGCTATGAATTGCCCCACCTGAAGGGATGCTTTTCCTACATGACCCAGGAGCAGCTCTGCAACTGGGTGCTCATGGCCGCCAGCTACGTCGTCGCCACCCGCGACATCGACTGGTTGCTGGCCAATAAACACCTGCTCGACGCCTGCGCCCAAAGCATGGCGGCGCGCGCTAATCCCCGCACCGGACTGATGGTGTACGACAGCGCCCGCTGCGCCGACGGCCGCGAGATCACCACCTACGACTCCCTGGACGAATCCCTCGGCCACGCCAGGGCCAATACCTATTTGGCCGGCAAATGCTGGGCGACCTGGTTGGCGCTGGATCTCATGTCGCGCCTGCGCATCGTCGCCGGCGACATGCCCGCCGAACCGTTCGCCAGCCTCGCTGAACCGTTGGCGACAACGCTCATCAACTCCGCATCCGATGGGATCATTCCCGCGGTGCTGGAGAAAAATAGCCCCGGCTATGAATCGCGCATCCTGCCTGTGGTTGAAGCGTTGGTTTATCCGGCATTCTGGCTCGGTCTCATCGGAGGCTGGCCGTCCCAGGCCGCCGGCGACGCCGAGGAAATGCTCGCCGCGCAACTTCAGGGTCCACTCGTGCAGGCGCTACGCCAGCACGCCTTGAAGCTTCTGACCGATCGCCAGACCGGCAATCTCTTCGCCGACGGCGGAATCAAGTTGTCTTCCACGTCAAACAACTCCTGGATGAGCAAAATCGCGATCTTCCAATACGTCGCCCGCACCATTCTCCGGCTGGAGCAGGCCGACCCCCGAATCGCCCAGATTCTTCGCAAGGCCGATTCGGCCCACGTTCGCTGGCAAACCGACGGCAGCGGCTACTGGGCCTGTTCCGATCAATTCGTCAGCGGCGACGCCAAGGGTAGCCGCTATTATCCCCGAATCATCACCGCCGCGTTGTGGCTGGAAGAGTCCAGCCACGCTTGGCTAAAGACAAACATCAAGTCCCCCGAAAGCTTCCCGTCGCTGCTGAAGCCGGTCTGATCGCTCGCCCGCTGGCGCTCCGCACGCCATTTCGAATCCGGTCGGCTCTGGCCCTGCTTCGTGAGAGGGATAGCGTGAGGGCCAATTGGGATTCGGAGCGGCATTCGATCGTTCCCCAATGACCGTAACCGTTCGACCGACCGCATCGGATGCGGTAGGCGGAGCGCATACAAACTGTGGGCTGAAAAAAGGTTCAAGCATAAGAATTTTAGTCTGTTCTACTTGGAAGACGCTACCGGCAGTCTGGAGTCGAACACGTACTCTCCAGAACCCACTTGATACAACGCGTATGTGCCTTCCATACGGAGAAATCTGACGCCGACGGACTGCGCCGCGGGGCGTCCACCTTCCTGCACCGAATTGGAATCAGAGGCCGGCACGCAAATCGTTGCCGTGGTGTTGGCCGGAATGGAAATACGCAATGCGAGGCTTTGGCCATCACGTTGCCAGTCGCTGACAATCTCGCCCTCGATTGAATCATAGCTGGCTTTGACCCAGGTGATGTCGCCGACAATGGCCGGTCTGATGATGATCTTTTTGAACGCAGGGACGCTCTCGTCCTGCTGAATACCAGCCAGGTCATGATAAAACCACTCGACGATTTGCCCCGACATAAAATGGTCCTGCGACGACCAACCCGTAGTCCCGCCATCCCATCTCTCCGTAAGGCTCGTGCAGCCCTTTTTGATCTGCATGCCATATCCCGGTTTGTCCGTTTGATTATTGATCTGAAAAATAAGGTCAGAGCGGTCTCCGTCAGCCAGGGCCCGCAAGAGATAGCGATACGCCACTTCTCCCGTAGTGAAAGAATTGCCGTGACTCTTTAGATCTTTCACAATACCGCTAAAAACAGGCGACCGTTGCCCCGGCTCGACTATATTCATGACATATGGAATGGCATTGGCGGCTTGTGAGCCGGTGGAATACAGACCGGTTTCCGGTCTAAAGAACATCCGATTGAACGACGCGCGAATATCATCAGCGACCTTGGCAAACTGAGAGGCGTCGCCGTCTCTGCCGAGGATACTGGCGATTTTGGACATGACCTCGGCATCGTAAAAATAAAAGCAGGTGTCGGTATTCTCGACGGGCGTCAATTGAGGTTTCCAGGGAGCTTTAGGCCCAATGTCAAACCAGTCGCCAAGACCGTCACTCAAAATATTATCGCGCGCCTTGTTCTTGAGATAATTGAAATACCGCTTCATCGGTTCGTAATATTGACTTAAAACCTGTTTATCCCCGTAGAATTGATACTGTTGCCAGGCGACCAGGATTAAGGAGCTTCCCCATTCCGGCGAATCCCGGAATGCGCCGCCGAGACGGGTATATTCTGGGACGAAATTCGGAACCAGTCCATCAGGCGTCTGATCATCTGACATGTCGCGCATGATTTTGTTGAAAATCGCGCCCATATCGAAGTTGTAGCGCAGCGCCGGGCCGTTCAAGTGGTCTTCCTCCAGCCAGCCCAAGCGTTCCCGATGGGGGCAATCGGTCATTAGACTGCCCATGTTGTTACGTTGCGCCCATCGGACGAGGCTGAAGATCTTATTGAACAGATCGTTAGAACAGGAGAATTGTCCCGACACTGGCGACGATGAATGGACCGCGCACGATTCCAGAGACTTGACCGAGGGCAATTGGCCTCCCGGCGCTGCCGGATTGAACTCCACTTGCAAATAACGGGCGCCGTGCCAGAAAAACTTCGGGAAAAACGATTCATCGCCTGTCCCTGCCAGCGTGTATTGCCACCAGGCGGGCCGCTCGCCGTTTTGCGTGCATGTTTGACGATTAACCGTGCCATCGGCGTTAACCACTTCCGAGGGAATCATGCGAACGCTCGAACCGGTCGGCCCGCTCACCACCAGTCTTGGCACCATGGTGGCGTTTTGACCGAAATCATAGACGCTTACACCGGGCCTGAGTTCCTTCACGGCCACCGGTTTAAAGACTTCATCGAGACGGACGGGCGGCGCAGCGTTGCTGGCGCCCGTGAGCCTGCCACCCGGCCCGGGGAGCACGGCGGCCGGCGCCCAGGCAATTGTGCCCGCCGCCTGATCGAGGCGAGCGTCATAATCCTCTCCGGCGTAGATATTGGCGAAGGTCGTCGCCCCGGGCGCCGCCTTCCAGTATTCGTCCGTAACGATCTGATTCATAGCGCCGTTTTGATATTCCAAACGCACCAGGGCGATGCATTTACGAGGCCCGAAAGAATCCGTGAATTTCGTGTAGCGCCCCGGTGCGGATTGAACGTTGTAGAAACCATTCCCGAGCAATACTTCCAAACGATGCGCCGCATTTGCATTCAGTTGACCGGTGATGTCATACGTGCTGTAACCGCACGTCATGCGATAGTCGGTATAGCCGGGATCGAAAAGATCGGCGCCGACCTTGCGTCCATCGAGATAGATTTCCTGCTGACCAAGACCGCAGACGAATATCAAAGCCCGCTTTAATCCAGTTTTAATTTCAAAGTCACGCCGCAGACGGGTTGTGCCATTCGGGGTGAAAACCGCCTGGGTGTTGTCTTTCGTTGCGCCAGTCTGCCCCAGACCGCCTGTCAAGCCGGCTTCGCTCCAGTTGGAATCCTCCAAACTGTCCTTGGCGGTCACGGGCCTGTTCGCCGCAACATTGTTTTCTGAGGAGAAAACCTCGACCTGTCTCAAGGCAAAACAGAACTCGCCGGGCCTTTCCTCCGGTAGTTTGGTGGCCGTCATCCGCACGTAACGCGCCGTGGCAGCGCAATCAAAGGAGACGGCCTGGTTACCCGGGTTCGGCATGTCATTCGTTCGCCGGGTAATTACCGAGAAGTTCTGAAATTCGGAGTCGTCCGAGGCCTCAATGGTGAATTGGACGGGAAAACCGAAACCGTCTTTACCGGCGTAATGCGCGGGGCGGACTCGAATACCCGAAAGCCGCCGTGGCCTTCCTAGATCGACCTGAACCCTGGCGCTATTCCAATCGGAGTCAGTCAACAGTCCCATGGTCCATTGCGCAGGGGTGCTCCATTCCGAGGGTGCGCCGGCTTGATCCCAAACTCGGACTTTCCAAAAGACCCGTTGTGCGGACTCAAGCGGCGCTCCGGCGTAGGCGATTTGAAGACTGCTGTCCGACATCACCTTGCCGCTATCCCAAAGATCTCCCGTATTCGTGGCCAATATTTCTGCCGTGGATGCCGCGAGCACCTGATACGCGGCCTGGCGTCCGCCACGCTGCGGCGATTGCAGGATCCAACTCAATTGTGGCCGCGGTTGATCGACGCCCAGCGGATCGGCCATACGCTCGCATCGCAACCGCGCCCCAGTGATCGCATAAGCTTGGTCAATCAGCAGGATTGCGGCAATGCATACTACCCATCCGATGTGTAGTGGTGACTGGTTCATTGGTTTAGGGAAACATAATCGATCGGCCGCTAGCCGGACAGCAGTTCGGCAAATTCGCGACCGTTCAGTTGTGCCTGTTACTCGCATTGCGGCCCAAAATCAGCTAATGTTCTCCATCTAAAATGGCGTTCGAATCAGGCGGGGAACCGCAAATTCTGTTTCAACTGGACGGGGTAACCAAGACCTACGGCGCCGTCACCGCGCTGGACGATCTCTCGGTAACTGTTCCACCCGGCGCGGTCGGGCTGCTGGGCCCCAACGGATCCGGCAAGACAACCATGATTCGCACGCTGCTGGGGCTTATTCCCGTGGATGCCGGCTCCGGCCAAATCCTGGGCATGGATTTCCTTCATCGTCAACTGAAGATCCGCCGCGAGGTCGGATTTGCCCCGGAAAACGAATGCCTCTTTCCCGCCGTCCAGGGCGTTCAGTTTGTCGCTTATGCCGGCGAACTGGTGGGAATGCGCTCCAAGGACGCCATGCAGCGAGCGCATGAGGTCCTGGATTATGTCGGCCTGGGCGAGGCGCGCTATCGCAAGGTGGAAACCTACTCGACCGGCATGAAGCAACGGCTGAAGCTGGCGTCGGCCATCGTGCACGACCCCAAGCTGCTTATCCTTGATGAACCGACAAACGGCATGGACCCCGACGGCCGCCAAGATGTTCTCCAGCTCTGCCGCGATCTGGCGCACAACAAGGGGATGAGCCTGCTGTTTTCGAGCCACCTGTTGCCGGACGTGGAGGCGGTTTGCGATCATATTGTTGTCCTGGGCAGTGGAAAGCTTCTGGCGCAAGGCAATATCCAGCAGCTCAAGCAGGTGCACAATCAGTGCTTCGAAGTGCGCGTCAAGGCCGGCACTGAGATCTTTGCACAGGGTCTTTCGGCCCTCGGTTGCTCGATTGAATTAAGGGACGACATCTTGCTCGTGCAGATTCCCGAAGGTCGATCGCCGCAGATGCTCTGGCAGGCGGCTGCCGAGCAAAAACAGCAAATCCGCTATCTGAGGTCGCAGCGCAGCACGCTTGAAGAGGTTTTCCTCAAGGCCCTGGAGCAGAAGTAATGCCGATCTTCGATCAAGGCTATCAACACTGGTCCGGTCAGATGTCCGGACGTGCCTGGCGTTGGTTCGCCGTGACGCGCCAGGGGATTCGCGGCGGCCTGAAAAACCGCTTCTTGCGATATGTTTTGTTTGCGGCCTGGGTTCCGGCCCTGGCGCTGGTCTTGATGCTCTGCATGTGGGGATTGCTCGAACGAAGATCCAGCCTCGCATCCACCTTCATTCAGTATATGAGCTTGCTGCAACCCGGCGTCGTGGCCGATCCGCAGCATTACAGGGCCGATATCTGGCGGCTTTCCTACGGCTATTTCCTTCAGATCGAACTGCGCTTTTCGATGGTCCTGATTCTGCTCGTGGGGCCGAACCTCATCAGCCAGGACCTGCGCTTCAACGCCCTACCGCTCTACTTTTCCCGGCCGCTGCGCCGCATCGACTATTTCCTCGGCAAGCTCGGCGTGATTCTGGCATTTCTCGGGATGGTCGTGATCGTCCCGTCGATCGTCGCCTATGTCCTCGGATTATTGTTTAGCCTCGACATCACCATTGTCCGTGACACCTTCGCCATTCTGCTGGCCAGCGTCGCCTACGGACTGATCATCGCGTTCTCGGCTGGATTGCTGATCCTGGCTTTGTCGGCGATGTCGCGCAATTCACGGTATGTCGCTCTTTGCTGGGTGGGGATTTGGTTGATCAGCGGCATTGTCGGAACGGTGCTTCAAGCCGTCGATAGCCAGCAACGCCGTTACGCCTATTACAGTCAGATCAGCGTGGCTCGGCCAAACGGTCGCGATTTCGACAACCTGCCGCGCGCCGAGCGCGACAAGCAATGGCGCGCCTACCGGCAGGCGCGAGAAAAGGCCACCGAGGAATATCGCATCGCGGAGCTCGGGTTCTCCGCTCACGACTGGCGCCCGCTGGTTTCCTACACGGCGAATTTGTCGCGCTTGGGCCAGCAACTTCTGGGAACCGACCAAACCTGGAAAAAACTGAGCCTGCTCGATCCGGACCAGAATGCCCGCAATCTATTGCTGGCTACTTACATGGGTCCTCAATATCCCTGGTACTGGTCGGCCGGTGTGCTGGCCGCTTTATTCGGATTGTCCGCATGTGTTCTGAACCTTTCGGTAAAATCGCTGGACCGGCTGAAGTGAGGCCGATCGTTGCCTTCCACGAAGTTTCAAAGTGGTACGGCAATGTCATCGGTCTCAACAAGCTGACCATTCAGATACCCGCCGGCGTCACCGGTTTGCTCGGCCCCAACGGGGCGGGCAAATCGACGCTATTGCAACTGGCCACCGGCCAGCTTTATCCAAGCCAGGGAACTGTTCGCGTGCTGGGCCAACCCGTTTGGAACAATCCATCCCTCAATCGCTGCATCGGGCTTTGCCCGGAACAGGATGCGTTTTATGAATGGATGACCGGCTGGGATTTCCTGTACACTTCGGCGCGGCTTGGGGGACTGAGCCGAGCCGACGCGCGCGACGCAACCGGACGAACGCTTGAAGCGGTCGGAATGACCACGCACAAGGGCCGGGCCATCCGCGGCTACTCCAAGGGGATGCGGCAGCGCATCAAAATGGCCCAGGCTCTGGTCCATGGGCCGCAGGTCCTTTTCCTTGACGAGCCGATGGCCGGAACTGATCCGGTGGCCCGGCGCACGCTCATGGACATCATCCAGCGGCTGGGCAGTGAAGGGAAAAGCGTCGTGGTCTCCAGTCATGTTCTACATGAGGTGCAATCCCTTACGCCGAACATCATTCTGCTGAATCGTGGCCGGCTGCTGGCCGAGGGCCAGGTCAGGCAAATCCGCGACCTGATCGACAAGCATCCGCACCATATCGTGCTCGTTTGCGATGCCAGCCGAAAACTCGCCAGCCGGCTGGTGAGTTGGGACGATGTCGAAGGCATCCGAATGCTGCCGGGCGGCAAGGCTTTGATGGTGGAGACCCGATCGCCTGACGCGTTCTACGGCCGATTGCCGCAGCTCTCTTTTGAGGATGGAACTGAGATCAAGGAAGTTTATTCCGATGATGACAATCTCGAAGCCGTCTTCAAGTATTTGGTGAACAAATGAACTCGGTTCCCGCATTGGCACAGATCGAGCGCTCCTCCACCGGCCGTGGATTGAGTCTGACCGCGCTGTGGACGCTTTACACATTCACTTTGCGCCAGCATCAGCATGGTAAGCGCTGGATCATCATGGCCGCCCTGATGCTGTTGCCCGCGGGCCTGGCGCTCCTGGTGCGGAATACGGCCCACAACGTTCCCGGCGTCGCGCTGGAATTTCTTTTCGGCTTCATGCTTATCCCCCAGGCGCTGCTTCCCCTGGTGGCGCTGATCTACGCATCCGGGATGATTCAGGACGAACAGGAAGAGCAGACCATCACCTACCTCCTCATCCGCCCGATTCCCAAGTGGGCGCTTTACATTATGAAGCTACTGGCCACATTGACGGTTGCCGTTGTTATGACCGTGGTCTTCACTTCTTTAACTTATGCGGTGATCTATTGGGGGGCCGATAGCCATGGCCAGAACATCCTCCTCCGCTGCTTGAAGGCATCGGCTATCCACGCGACGGCCGTTGTCGCCTACTGCTGCCTCTTCGGGTTAATGAGCCTGATGGCCAAGCGGATTCTCATCGTCGGCATCCTGTACATCGCGATTTTTGAGGGGCTGTTCGCCAACCTTGCATTCGGCATTCGCTTGCTCACCGTCATTTATTACACGCGGCTGATCGCCTATCGAACCTTGCCGTTTATCGTTTCGACCCCGTTTGGAACGCAGGACTTTGCCGCCGAAGCCTGGCAACTGGACGTAAGAAACGATCCAAAACTTCTGGAGCACCCGCAATTGGGAACCTGTCTGATTGTTCTGTTTGTTGGGAGTTTGGTCTTAACGGCCCTTGCGGCGTTTATTTGCTCCAGACGCGAATTTTACGTGAAGACGGCGGAAAAAGGCTGATGCCTCAGGTGTATTCTGTTACAGCCTCTTGAGGCTTTTAGGTCGCAGGAGGATGATGTCAAACTGCGGTGAAAAGGCCGTCGTTGAAGCGTTTGGGAATAATCGTTTGTGCGAATACTTCCGGATAAGCGAGGATTCACATGCTAACAATGCGCTCGAAATTTGGGTGCCTCGCGATGTTCTTCCCACTTTGGTGCTGGGCGACAATCGGTTATGCGGCGCAGGCTCCGACAACCCAGTCTTCGTTCGTTGTAGTCGGCACCGTCAGAGATGCCGACGGCAAGCC
>JBEKXM010000690.1:0-3076 GCA_049512115.1 Tepidisphaeraceae bacterium
ATCGATCGGAGCTGTTTGCTGGCGCTGAACGGCCGGGATGAAGCGTTGGAACGGTCGGCGCGGAACCTGGATCGGACGACGGTGACGACGGTATCGCAACTGAACGCGTGGGACATTTTGAGGAATCGGACGCTGCTTTTGACGAAAGCGGGATTGGAACAGATTTTGGCATAGGCAAAGACGGCATAGGTTGGACCATGGATTACACGAACGTCATCATCAAGCCGCTGGTCACAGAAAAGAGCACGCATTTGCAGGAGACGCGGAACGTGTATGCGTTCCAGGTGGCGCGGCTGGCGAGCAAGGGGGACATTCGCCGGGCGATCGAGGCGATCTACAACGTGAAGGTGAAGGACGTTCGGACGATGAACCGCAAGGGCAAACCGCGGCGGACGCGCGCGAAGATGGCCAAGACAAGCGACTGGAAGCGCGCGATCGTGAAGCTGGATGAGAATTCGAGGATCGAACTGTATTAGGACGCAGCAATGGCAATCAAATATTACAATCCGACATCAGCGGGCCGGCGTGCGGGATCGGTGCTGGATTACAACGCGGCGCTCACGAAGTTCAAGCCGGAGGCGTCGCTGGTGGTGGGGCGCATTCGCGCCAACGGTCGGAACCATCACGGGTTCATCACGGCGAAGCATCGTGGCGGCGGGAACAAGCGGCTGTATCGCCTGATCGACTTCAAGCGGAACGGCAAGGACGGGGCGACGGCAGTGGTGGAGGCCATCGAATACGATCCCAACCGTAGCGTGAACATCGCGCTGATTCAATATGAGGATGGGACCAAGGCGTATATTTTGTGTCCGAACGGGCTGAGACCGGGCGCGAAGGTGGTGAGCGGGCCGGATTCACCGCCGGAATTGGGGAACTGTCTTCCGCTGGCGAATATTCCGACGGGGTTGGAGATACACAATATAGAGTTGAATGCAGGTCAGGGCGGGAAGCTGGTGAGGTCGGCGGGTGGGGTGGGTAGGCTGGGGGCGCGGGAAGGGGAATGGGCGGTGATAATCCTGCCGTCGGGGGAAATGCGGCGGGTGCGAAGCGCTTGCCGGGCGACCATCGGACAACTGGGGAACCTGGACTGGATCAACGTGAGCATAGGCAAAGCGGGCCGGAGCCGGCACATGGGGATTCGTCCGCACACGCGCGCCAAGGCGATGAACCCGATCGACCATCCGCTGGGCGGCGGGGAAGGCCGCAGCAACGGCGGGCGGCATCCGGTGAGCAAGACGGGTGTTCTGTCGAAGGGCGGGATCACGCGGAGCCCGAGAAAGAACAGTGAAAAGTTGATTCTGCGGCGGCGGAAGTTTGGAACGTACCAGCAGAGGCCGCAGACGGTGAATAACTAGGAGACCAGAATGACGAAATCCGAAATCCGAATGACGAATCAAGTCCGAAATCCGAATGACGAAGGAATTATTCGTCATTTGGATTTCGTCATTGGGATTTGATTCGTCATTCGGATTTCGGGTTTCGGGATTCTCCAGCAAGCCGGAGCAGACATGAGCAGAAGCGCAAAGAAAGGCCCTTACGTGGACGAGAAGCTGTTCCGGAAGGTGTCGAAGCTGAACGAGAACCGGGCGAAGCAGCCGATCAAGACGTGGGCTCGGGCGTGCACGATCATACCGGAATTCGTGGGCCATACGTTTGAGGTTCACAACGGGAACAAGTTTTTGAAGGTGTTCGTGCAGGAAGACATGGTCGGACATAAGCTGGGCGAATTTTCTCCGACGCGGATATTCAAAGGCCATAGCGGCAAGAAGGCTGCGGCGGCCGCGGCGGCTGCGGCGGGTGGAGGAACGGCGCCGGCGCCGGCACCGGCGGCGTCGTAGGCGCGGTTGGTTTTGGGAGTTGATTATGCCATTTGAAGCCAAGCATCGGTTTGCACGGATCGCGCCGCGGAAGGCCAGGTTGCTGATGAACCTGATCCGCGGACGGGACGTGGACGATGCGATCACGCTGCTTCGCTTCGCCAAGCAACGAGCCAGCGGGATGATCGAAAAGGTCGTTCGGTCGGCGGTGGCGAACGCGGCGGAGCAGGACGTTCGGTCGCGGAACGCGTTGTACGTGCGAGAGTGCTGGGTGGATCCCGGCCCGGTGATTAAGCGGTTTCAGCCGAAGGATCGAGGCAAGGCGTATTCGATTTTGAAGCGTACGAGCCATCTGGTGGTGACGCTGGATGAGCGCGCGGAGGGCAAGAAACCTCCGCGGAGGAAATGAAGGACGCGTATGGGTCAAAAGGTAAATCCAATTGGATTCCGCGTGGGCATCACCGAGGACTGGAAAAGCCGATGGTATGCGCCGAAGTCGGCGTTCGGAGATTTTCTGGTGGAGGACCAGAAGGTCCGCAAGCACGTGGACAAGCGGTTGAACAGGCAGCCGCCGTTCGCGGCGGTGAGCGACATCCTGATCGAGCGGACGCGGGAAGAGGTGACGGTGACGCTGAAGACGGCGCGGCCGGGTTTGGTGATAGGCCCGAAGGGCGCCGAGGTGGACAAGCTGCGGGAGGAGTTGGAAGACCTGATCAAGCGGAAGGTTGCGCCGATCAAGGTGATCGAGATCAAGAACCCGGATTTGAACGCGCAACTGGTGGCGGAGGCGATCGCGGAGCAGTTGAAGAAGCGGGCGAGCTTTCGGCGCGTGATGAAGATGCGGATGGATGCGACGATGCAGGCGGGGGCGAAGGGCATACGGATCAGCGTGAGCGGTCGGCTGGGGGGCGCGGAAATCGCCCGGAACGAGAAGTCGACGATCGGATCGGTGCCGCTGACGACGCTTCAGGCGGACGTGAATTACGGGTTCGCGGTGGCGTTCACGACGTACGGGGCGATCGGCGTGAAGGTTTGGATCTATCGCGGGATGTACGGCGAAGAGGTTTTGGAGACGGACGTTCGACCGGGCGGCGCGCCGCGCCGGGGAAGAAGGTAGGAAAGAAGTGCAAGTGACAAGTTGTTAGTGCAAGACTTGCAACTTGTAACTTGCAACTTCTGAGAGGTGTTTTATGGCAATGATGCCCAAGCGAGTGAAGTTCCGCAAAAGCCATCGCGGCAAGATGAAGGGGAACGCAACG
>JBEKXM010000691.1:0-6191 GCA_049512115.1 Tepidisphaeraceae bacterium
GTCCACTCGGAAAAAAACCATGCGCCGCCCTATTCCGCCGCCGGCTTGGCCGGCTGCTCCACCGGCTCGGCCTTTGGCGCCTCCGGTTTCGCCTTGGCCGCTTCCGGCTTCGCTTCGCCCGCTTCCTCCGTCACCGCCTTCTTCTTCACCGGCTCCCGGGGAACAAACTTCTTCTTTGGCTTGGGGAATTCAAACGTCTCCCCCTTGATATTTTGCGCCACGCCGCCCGCCGCCACGATCTTGGCGTATGCCGCCTTGCTGTACCAGCCCACCTGCACCGTCAGCTTTTTGCTCAATTCGCCTTCGCCCAGGATTTTCACCGGCTGGGAACTGTTCGGCACCAGCCCCGCCTCCCGCAACACCGCCGAATCCACCACCGTCCCGTCCTTGAACTCGTTCAAGTCCGACAAATTTACGATGTGAAATCGCCGCGCGAAATCGTAGTTGCTGAATCCACGCTTGGGAAATCGTCGGAAAATCGGCGTCTGGCCGCCCTCGTGACCACGCTTGATGTACGTTCCCACCCGCGCCTTGGCGCCCTTGGTGCCCCGGCCCGCGGTCTTGCCGTGACCGCTGCTCTCGCCGCGGCCCTTCCGCGTGCGAAGCGTGTTCCGCGGCGCCCCGGCCGTGATGTCCTGAATCATGCTCATAATTTCCTGCCTCAAAAAAGCCCGGCAGCCGCGCCTTTCTTTGAACCTCATGCCGATGCCAATTCGCCCGCGCCCTTCTCCAGCTTCACGCCTCGCGTCTGCTCCACCTGTTCCCGGTTCTGAAGTTGTTTCAGCGCGGCTATCGTCGCCTTCACCAGATTCTTCGGGCTTGTCGACCCATACGCCTTGGTCAGAATATCCGTGATCCCCACCAGCTCCACGCACGGCCGCACGCTCTTGCCCGCCGTCACGCCCGTCCCCGGCCGAGCCGGCACCAGCACCACCGTGCTCGCCCCGCTTGTCCCCTTGGCCGTGTGGGGAATCGTCGTTCCCTTCAGGTTCACTTTGAACATCTGCTTCCGCGCGTCTTTGGTCGCCTTTTCAACGGCCGGCGGCACTTCGTTCGCCTTGCCGTAGCCGATCCCCACATTCCCTTTGCGATCGCCCGCCACCACCAGTGCCCCGAAGCTGAACGTCCGCCCGCCCTTGACCACCTTCGAGCATCGGTAAATGCGAACGACCGAGGATTCGATCCCGCTCTCATCGCCGCCGCGGTCGCGCCCGCCGCCACGCCCCCTGCCGCCCTCCTGCCGACCCCGCCGGCCCTCCCGTTGCCCCGACCCGCGCGATTGCTCGCGCGGAGCCACCGGCGCTGCCGCCACCGGCGCTGCCGCCGCCGGCGCCGCTTCCGGAGTGGGCGCGATGCCTTCCGCCGGCTGCTGACTTTCACCTTGTTGTTCTTGCTCAGCCATATTTCGCTCGCTCTATCGCCAAAGCCCACGGAGCTTGCTCCGCGGAAAAACCGCACCACTCAAAACTATGATTCAAACCTAAAACTTCAATCCCCCCTCGCGCGCCGCATCCGCCAGCGCCTTGATCCTTCCATGATACCGTCGTCCGCCGCGGTCGAAGCAAACCGCCGCGATGCCCTTCTCTTTCGCCTTGACGGCGATGGCCAGCCCTACCTTCTTGGCCGCCGCCACATTCCCGCCGTTCTTCAACTCCCCGCCGCGATCCTCGCTCTTGACGCTCGACGCCGACACCAGCGTCTGACCCGCATAATCATTGATGATCTGCGCGTAAATGTGCTTGTCGCTCCGGAACACGCTCAGCCGCGGACGTTCCGCCGTCCCGAACAATCGCGAACGGATCGACCATTTCCGCCGATTCAGTCGCACCTGCTTTTTCTTGTTCTTATCAGCCATCGTCCGATCCTCTACTTCGCGGCCGCGCCGGCGCCGGCGAACGCCTTGCCCGGCTTGATCTTCACCACTTCGCCCTCGTACCGAACGCCCTTGCCCTTGTACGGCTCCGGCTTGCGAACGCGCCGAACGTCGCTGGCAAACTGACCCACCAGTTGCTTGTCCGGCCCGGTCACGTGAACCTTCGCACCCTCCACTTTCACCGCCACTCCCGCCGGAATCGGCACGCTGATCGTATTGGCGTATCCGACCGACAACACCAAGCTCGTCCCTTTTATCTCCGCCTTGTATCCGACCCCCTGCACTTCCAGCGACTTCTTGTACCCATTGGTGACCCCCTCCACCATGTTCGCCAGCAACGCCCGCGTCAGACCGTGCAACGCCTTGCTTTGCCGTTCATCGTCCGGCCGCGTCACCACCAGTTCCTTCTTCGCCGAATCCAACGTCACCTTGATCGTCGGATGCACCTGTTGCTCCAGCTTTCCCTTCGGCCCCTCCACGCGCACCAGTTGCTCCTGCACCGTCACCTTGGCGACGCCGATGGGAACAGGTTTTTTTCCAATGCGACTCATTTTTTGTCCTCAGTCATTTGTCATTTGTCACTTGTCATTTGCAAATGCCTTCCTACAAATGACCAATGACGAATGACCAATGACACTTCTTCAACTTACCGTGCACAACAACTCGCCGCCGACGTTCTGCTCCCGTGCCTTCCGGTCGCTCATCACGCCCTTGCTGGTGCTGACCACCGCGATGCCCATGCCGTTCAGCACCTTCGGCAAATCGTCCACGCCGCGGTAAACCCGCCGGCCAGGTTTGGATTGCCGGTCCAACTCGTGAATCACTTTCTCGCCGCTCATCGAGTATTTCAGCTTCAGCCGAATCTGGCCCTGCCGGCCATCCTCGATCACGTCGAATTGCTCGATGTATCCTTCGTCCTTGAGCACCTGCGCAATGCCGTTGCAGATTTTGCTCAGGGGCACGAGGACCATCCGCCGTCCGACCCGGTTGGCGTTGCGAATCCGCGTCAGCATGTCCGCGATGGGATCTTGATTGTTCATCGCTCTTTTTTTCCTGATTGATGGCTGGTCTTTACCAGCTCGCCTTCTTCAGTCCGGGAATCTTTCCCGCCAGCGCCAATTCCCGCAGCATGATCCGCGAGACCTTGAACTTCCTCAGCACGCCTCGCGATCGGCCCGTCAATTGACACCGGTTCCGAGAACGCGTCGGGCTCGAATCCCGCGGCAACCTCGCCAACGCCGCGTAATTCTTCTGCTTCTTCAACTGCCATCGAAGCTCCGCGTATTTCTTCACCAGCGCTTCACGCCGCTTCTGCTTCATTACCCAGGCCGTCGTCGCCATAAAAATCCTGTCCAAAAAATCCAAAAATCCGAAAAATCCGAAAATCTAAGTCGCCTGCTTCCCGGATTTCTCCTCCGTCCGGAACGGAAACCCGAATTGCTTCAGCAACTCCCGGCCCTCCTCCGGATTCGGCGCCGTCGTCACCATCGTCACGTTCATCCCCTGTTGAAACTGCACCTCCGCCGCGTTTACTTCCGGAAAAACCGTCTGTTCCGTGAACCCGAAGTTGTAGTTCCCCTCCCGGTCGAATCCGTCCGCCGAAAAGCCCCGGAAGTCCCGAACTCGCGGGATCGCCAGCGTGATCATCCGATCCAGGAACTCGTACATCCGGCTCCCGCGCAGCGTCACCTTCAAACCCGTCTCCTGACCCTCCCGAACCTTGAAGTTCGCCACGCTCTTTTTCGCCTTGCACCGCACCGGCTTTTGCCCGGCGATGATCCCCAGCTCCTTCTCCGCCTGCTCCACCTTCCCTTTTTCTCCCGCCGTCGCCAGCTTCCCCACCCCCATCGAGATCACGATCTTGTCCAGCCTCGGCACCGCCAGCGAGTTCTTGTATCCGAACTTCTGTCGAAGTTCCGGAACCACCTTCTCCCGAAAATGGATGAGCAATCGCGGCGGCGGGGCCGGCTCCTGCGGACCGCTCTCCTCAACCTCCGTCTGGGGCGCCGCGCTCTTAGGCTTCCTTTCCTTCTTCCCGCCGCCTTCCGGACGCGGACCCTTCGCCTGCCCCTCATGCTTCTGGCCCTCGTGCTTGCCGCCGCCTTCAGCCTTGGGGCCCTTCTGCTGCTTCTTCTTGTCCTGTTTCTCTTCAGACATATCCAAACTCTATGGCTAAACCTTACTTCTTTCCCACCGTTCCCAAGTCCGTCCCGCTTCCGACCGCGATCCTATGTTTCTTCCCCTCTCGCGTTTCAAACCGCAGCCGCACCCCCTTGCCGGTCGTCGGATCGATCGGCATCACGTTGCTGATGTGGATCGCCGCGTCCTTCTGGATCCGCCCTCCCTGCGGGTTCCGCTGCGACGGCCGAACGTGTTTCCACACCCGGTTGATCCCCTCCACCACCACGCGCTGTTTGCCGGTCACCACGCGCAGCACCTTCCCCGTCTGACCCTTGTCAGCTCCGGCAATCACCATCACCTGGTCTCCCGCTTTAATATGTCGCGGCATATTCCATTCCTAGTTGCGTGTTACGAGTTGCCAGTTGCGAGTAAATGCTCTTGTCTTTTCCTTACTCGCAACACGCAACTCGCAACTCCATGCTTCCTCACACCACTTCCGCCGCCAGCGACACGATCTTCATGAAGTTCTTGTCGCGCAGCTCGCGGGCCACGGCGCCGAAAATTCGCGTGCCTCGCGGATTGTTCTCCTTGTCGATCACCACCGCCGCATTGCGGTCGAACCGCACGTAACTGCCGTCCTCGCGCCGCGTCGGATGCTTCGTCCGCACCACCACGCAGCGGATGATTTCGCCCTGCTTGATCTCGCCCGTCGGCTGCGCCTTCTTCACCGCGCAGATAATCACGTCGCCGACATGCGCCACCTTCCGCTTGAACTTGCCCTTGCTGCTGCTGCCCCGCAGCACCTTGATGCACATCGCCTGCCGGGCGCCGGTGTTGTCCGCGATGTCTATGTATGTCTGTTGCTGAATCATGTTGAATAGTTGCGGGTTGCGAGTTGCGGGTTGCGAGCAAATACAAATGCCTTGTTTTCACTCGCAACTCGCAACTCGCAACTCGCTACTTCCTTCACCTTTCTTCCGGCGCTTTGCCCGTCATCACTTCCTCCGCCGAGATCTGCACCGCGCGCTCCGGCGCTTTCTGCACGATCCGCAGCAGGCGGTGATGCTTCGTCTTGCTCAGCGGCCGGCACTCGGTGATCTCCACCGTGTCGCCTTCCTTCGCCTCATTCTTCTCATCGTGAGCATGAAGCACCGTCCGCCGTTTCAGGTATTTGCCGTACTTCGGATGGCGGGTCTGGTAATTCACCACGACCTTGATCGTCTTGTGACCCTTGTCGGACGCCACTACGCCGAGGATCTTGCGGAGCAGCGCTCGCTTGGGGGCTTGGACTGTTGTTGCTTCGGGCATAAGAGTTCTCGTTGACTATTTCGCCTCGGCCGACCCTGTCTCGGCCGGCCCTGCCTGGGCCGCGCCGGCCGGGACCGCCGTTTTCGCCGCTTCCAATTCACGTTGCCGCAGCACCGTCTTCAGCCGCGCGATCGCCTTTCGGGCTTTGCGAAGCTGGCTCGGGTCCTCCAGCTTTTCCGTCACCGACTGCGTCCGCAGCGTGAACAGATGCTTCTGCTGCTCGTTCAACTCGTGCTGCACGTGACCCGTCTCTTTCTCTCGAATTTCCTTCATCTTCATAAGTTCCCCTTCGCCGCTAGGCCACCGCATGCCGCCGATGCACGAACCGGCACGCCACCGGCATCTTGTGCGCCACCCGCGTCAGCGCCCGCTTGGCCGTCGCCTCGTCCACCCCCGTGATCTCGAACATCATCGTCCCGGGCTTCACCACCGCGCACCAATATTCCGGATCGCCCTTCCCCTTGCCCATGCGCGTTTCCAGCGGCTTGCCCGACACCGGCTTGTCCGGAAAAATCCGGATGAACACGCGACCCTCGCGGCGAAGAAAGTGGCTGCACGCCACTCGCCCCGCCTCGATCTGCCGCGCCGTGATCCACGCCGCCTTCAGCGACTGCAAACCGTATTCCCCGAACGCCACCGTATTCCCGCGCGTCGCGTTCCCTTTCATCTTGCCGCGATGGCTTTTGCGGAACTTCACCCGTTTGGGCATCATTGCCATAAGTACACCGTTTGCTCAAATTGCCTATTTCCTATTGAAAATCCAATTTCACGTCCGCCAACCACCTCTTCCAATAGGCAATAGGAAATAGGCAATAGGCAATTCGAATCAGCCAATCATTCAGCGCCTTCCTCTTCGCGGGGCGCCGCCCGGCCGCACGTCCGTCTCCAA
>JBEKXM010000692.1:0-3496 GCA_049512115.1 Tepidisphaeraceae bacterium
CGTGCATTCATCGGCGAGCAAAAACAACTGGAGAGACGGCGATGTTGCATCAACAAACAGATTCGACGGAAGTCGCAGTACAACAGCTTTGGACGCATCGTCGTTGGGGCCGAGAGGTTGAAAGCCCTCCGCAATCAGCCACGGTTTGGCGTTGGTCTTTTCACGAGGTTGGCGAACAATATCGCGCAGCCGTCGATATGCACACAAGCGATCAAGGAGGCGACGGTCTCGCCCTGTCGCCCAATAATGCCGCTTCCATATCTGCGGTGCGTCACTGTCGGCCAAATCGCTCAGTACCTCACCTACTGTAACGACGCTACGATCTTCTGGCGCGACACTGATAATCTCTGCTCTTGTGACCATCCAATCTGCCTTCGGTGCCCAATAGTCGATCGGGACCTTCCCGTTAGCCGGCGCGCTCTTTCCGTAGCTGATAACAAGCGCCGGATGATGTGCTTCCTCGAAAAGAAAGCCCTGATAATCGGTAAGGTTCAAAACACGATTGACGGCGTGTTGGCTGATGAATTCGCGTTGGAAATCAATCGCCGTCTTGTTGTGGTTGAAAAGAGCGCCGTACGGTAGGACGAAGCAAACCTTGCCCTTCAACGTGATGTGTTCAGGTGCTTTCCACATGAAGGCCGTAGCGATTTGCTTGTCCGGGATGAGTTTGCCATGGCTTTTGCACCAAGCAGCAGCGGGTGTATCGCCTGTTGCAATGCTACCCCAGGGAGGATTGCCTATGACAAACTCTACATCCCTTGGAAAGTCTGTGTTGTTTGCGAAAAAGTCCGCCTCCCAGATACAACCCGTAGGCTGCGGCGGCTTAGAGTCTCCTTTTGCATTCACCAGATGCGGAAGCACTTTTTCCTTTTGCCCTCGCGCTTTCTCTTGGAGTTCCCGAATACCTCGCGGGGAAAGCTGATCGAGATATGCAAGGTACAGGCTAAATGCTGTAATCCGGCAGGCGGTGGGATTGATATCAACTCCGAACAAGCTGCTGCGTAACAGTTTCATCAATTCCCGAGCGCGACGGTCATTACGGCTGTCGGGGTTCGCCTGTTTCCATTCCTCGGCCATGCGGTTAAACAGGCCAACAAGAAAAATTCCGGAGCCACACGCAGGGTCGAGACATCGGATGCCAAGCAATGACTTGGTTTCGAGCAGCGCAGTGTCTAAGACGACCTCTGCAAGAAAGCGTGGTGTGTAGAACGCGCCGCTCTGTTTATCTGTGTCCTTCAAAAATCGCTCATAAATGGCGCTGATTGTTTCGACTGGAATGACGCCGAAATCATACGGCCAAAAGGATTGTTGGCCTCCCTTCACGTCGGTTGCCTTGAAGAATTCGTCCAAAAGGTCAATGTGAGCAGAGGTTACTAATTTGGCCTCCTGCTGGAGGTCATCACTGAAAAGATCGCCGTTAAAGTCCTCTCCCAACTTAGCAAAGAGACTGTAAAGGCGATCCTTAGCGGTTGAGCGCGGATGAATTGCGAGTAGGTCGCGCAGGTGGGAGGTTCCAGTGACGCCTGCGGCGGAAAGGTAATTCGCGTCAATCACGCTGCGATCGAACAGGTAGCAAGTGAATACAAGCCTGCACAACAACGCATCCAGTGCTTGCGGACTCAGTGTTCGCGTCGATGCGGCGGCAAGTCTCTCGCGTGTGGCTTGCAGGTTGTCGAGCAAATACCGATCAACCCGCTGCTCAGGATCGAAAGACTTGGCGTGCCGTCGGAAGAACTCTCCTGATTCGACGGATGGCAGGAATTCGCGAAGTGCGGCAGAAGTGCGTTCAATGGGTTCGACAAGGCTCGGCAGGCGACCTCTTGCATCCAGGTGAGGCACAGGCCGGCTCAAACCGGAAAGCACCTGAACTTCCGTGGGCGCTATCAGGACGAGAATTGGAGCGCCGCCATGATTCCAAAAACGCCGATGGAGTTGGATAACGTAGGTGCCCCTGATGTCCTGCACCTGCTTGAAGTAAATGAGCGGTGCGTTGTCCGCGCATAGCGCTCCATCAAGGCCGAGAAGATCGAAGGCTCGCCGCAGCACGTGCGATTGCGTCGGGGTTGCTTCCGCGAGTTCATCCCTGCTCCCGAAAAAGGTCGGAGATTTACGCGGCCCGATACCGAAGTCTTTCCGCCAGTCTGCGGATGTCGAAGTGGTCATGGGTGCAGCCTCCCCTTGGCCGGGCGAGCCGAAGCGGATTCGGCAATCTCATAAGCCCAATACGAAGAATGCTTGACCGCCCGAATGCAATGTCCCTGCTGTTTGAGGCAGAGAATGTCGCGGTAGACAGTCTGCTCCGAAACATCCAATTTTTCGGCGAGCGTACTGGAGGAGTAATCGCCAGCCTGGATGAGCGCGAGCAGATCCGCGAGCCTTTTGGTGACGGCGAGCGACCGCGCGTACCGCATTGTGGTCCTCCATGAGCTGCCGCCGCAATGTCTAGCCAGTCGTGATAGACTTGTCAAGGTCGTAAGAGGCGGTGGCGAAAGGTGATGCGTTTCCGATTGTGTAGCCAAGTACCCACCACATCAGCGGCTAACCATTAACCGACCTGATGCGCCGGCTTGGGCAGTTCGTCGTGAATGGTCTGCTGTTTCGGCTGGTCGCCGGCGTAGGTGAAAAGGATCATGTCGTCGTCAATCCGGGCTTGAAGATGAACGGGGTGCTGCCAGATTTTGTAGATGTTTTTCAGCGTTTCGATGGCGAACTTGATCTCCAGGTCCTGGCCGTTGTGCTTGTGGGCGAGATATAGCTCGCCACGGCCGCAGTAGTCGCCATCGACCACGTAGATGAACGGGCGGCCATGGTTGGTCAGGTGGTAGAGCATGGCCTGCTTGATGCGAGCGGGGTCGCGGGTGACGATGCGAAGCTGGCCGGTGTGGGGATCGCGGCCATATTGGTAGAATTTGTGCTTTTCGATGAAGTCGGGGGTCATGAATTCATCGATGAAATTGACGTCGTTGTACATGCGGCGGACCTCGAAGATTTTTTCGCGGCCCAGGCCCAAGCCCTTGTCCCAGGATTTTTTCTCGCCGACGTTGTCGGATTCGTCGTAGGCCTTGCCGAAGCGGCCTTTGTTCCAGCGGTCCTCGATGTCGCGGAAGAGTTCCAGGCCGACCTTGTAGGGATTGAAATTTCCCGGCGGCATGTGAACGGTGCCGCTGTGATGGTCGGCATAGTCGATGATCTCGGTGGCGTCGACGAAATGCTTGGTCATGAGGGTGCTGTGCCAATAGCTGGCCCAGCCTTCGTTCATCACCTTGGTCATGCCCTGGGGTGCGAAATAGTAGGCCTCCTCGCGGACGATGGCCAGGCAATCCATTTGCCAGTCGTCGAGTCGGGCGTGTTGGAGGAGATATTGCAAAACGTCGCGGGTCGGGGGGGCCGGGGTGACGTGACGCAGCTTGGCGCGGTCCTCGCGCATTGTCTTGGCCTCGGCTTCGAGCAATTCCGGCGGATTGATCCAGCGATCGAGATAATCCTTGGCCTTGAA
>JBEKXM010000693.1:0-3424 GCA_049512115.1 Tepidisphaeraceae bacterium
CCGGCGATTTTGGGGAATTTCATCCTGCCGATGATGCTGGGAGCCAAGGACGTGGCGTTTCCGCGGCTGAACCTGCTGAGCTTTTACATCTATTGCCTGGGCGCCGTTTTGTTCACCTGGATCCTGATGGGTGGGATTTTGCGGACGGCGTTCAACATTCACCTGCCCTTCGGATTCGGATTGGATACCGGGTGGACGTTTTACACGCCGTTCAGCACGAGCAAAGCCGAGGACGGAATGGTTGCCGGCGTGCTGGGCGCGTTCATCCTGGGGTTCAGCTCGATTCTGACGGGCGTTAATTTCATCGCATCAATCCACACGCTGCGGCCAAGGGGGATGACGTGGTTCCGCATGCCGCTGTTTTTGTGGGCGCTGTACGCCACGAGCATCATCCAGGTGCTGGCGACGCCGGTGCTGGCGATCACGTTGCTGCTGCTGATTGCCGAGCGGTTGCTGCACGTGGGGATATTCGATTCGTCGTTGGGGGGCGATCCGGTTCTGTTCCAGCATTTCTTCTGGTTCTATTCGCACCCGGCGGTGTACATCATGATCCTGCCGGCGATGGGAGTGATCAGCGAGGTCATTTCCGTCCATAGCCGCAAGCATATTTTCGGATACAGCTTCATCGCGCTCAGTTCGGTGGCGTTGGCGCTGTTGGGATTCCTGGTCTGGGGCCATCACCTGTTCGTCGCCGGGCAATCGAACCTGGTGGATTCGATCTTCAGCCTGCTGACGTTCAGCGTGGCGATCCCGTCGGCGGTGAAAGTGTTCAACTGGTTGGGGACGTTGTATCGCGGCTCGATCCGGTTCACGCCGGCGATGCTGTTCGCCATGGGTTTCATTCTGCTGTTCACGATCGGGGGGCTGACGGGCCTGTTCCTGGGGGCGCTCGCGACGGACGTGCCGCTGCACGACACCTATTTCGTCATCGCGCATTTCCATTACGTGATGGTGGGCAGCATGGTGTTCGCGTTCCTGGCGGGGATGTATCACTGGTTTCCCAAGATGTTCGGGAAGATGTGCAACCCGACGTGGGGCCGGGTGGCGGCGATCATGCTGTTCATCGGGTTCAACACGACGTTCTTCCCGCAATTCGTGATGGGTGCGCACGGCTCGCCGCGGCGATGGGCGACTTATCCCGCGGAATTCCAGCCGTACCACGTAACGTCCACCATCGGCTCGTACATCATGGCGATCTCGCTGATCACGGTGGCGCTGAATTGGCTGGCGGGATTGCTGTGGGGTAAGAAGGCGCCGGCCAATCCGTGGGGCGGGAACTCGCTGGAATGGCATTGTCCCTCGCCGCCGCCGTACGACAATTTCCCGACGCCCCCGGTGGTGGATGATCCGTATAACCTGGGCGCGTGGGAATACGATGCGTCGATAGAAGGCTGGGTGCCGCGGAAGACCCAGCCCGTCCCGGCGGGTCGCCCGGCGGCGGACAGGACCAGACCGGTGACGCACTGATGAGCCGTGCAAGCACAATTTCTTGGAATGGCCACCACGCTTGCGCTGGGGAGCCTGCCAACATGGATTACCGCGAAGGCGCGAAGGACGCGAAGTTGCGCGAAGACAAAATGACGTTCCTTCGCGTTTCCTTCGCGCCGTTCGTTGATATCCCGCAATGTCCTGTCTCCGCGCCAAGATTTTCCAAGAGCGCGGAATTTCACGCAGCTTCGCGCAACTTCGCGACCATCGCCCGGGCAGGCGAAGCCTCCCGGCCTTCGCGGTTATCTCCTCGGAGAACTGCAACCAAGTCGGGCGAAGCAGGGGAGGGGAGAATCATGAAGGGAAAGAGCAACGCATGAGCACGGCATCAACGGAAATTTCCGGCCATTCATACGCCCACGGGCCGGGGCGCCACGATCCGCATCTGGCGCACCATTTCGATACGCCGGAGCAACAGTTCACCTCCGCCAAGCTAGGGATGTGGATTTTCCTGGGGACCGAAATCCTGATGTTCGGCGGGTTGTTCTGCGCGTATTCGATCTACCGGCACAACCATCCGCTGGTGTTCAAGTTCGCCGCCGAGGCGTACCTGAGCACCAAGTGGGGCGCCATTAACACGGTCATTCTGATCACCAGCAGCTTGACGATGGCGTGGGGCGTGCGAGCCGCGCAGTTGAATCAGAAGAAATTGCTGATCATCTGCCTGGTGCTGACGCTGATGGGTGCGGCGGGGTTCTTGGTGGTCAAGACGATTGAATACAGCGCGAAATTGGATGAACACGTGTGGGTCGGCTTGTGGAACAAGTACAACGGCGACAACGACGCATCCTACGCCACGCCGCCGCCGGAGCAGCCGACGACTCGGCCGATGGTGCAGATTCCCGCGCCGGCCTACAGCCCGGTGGCGATGGCGGATGACGCCAACATCGGCCAGGACGTCAGCCAGATCAAGCCCAGGTTTAACGACTCGTTCAGCCAGTCGATCCGGAAGCAGCCGCCCAGGACGGAGTCGGACCAAAAGCCGAGCGGCGAAGAGCAGGTGGGTGAACGCTACAAACAGCTTTCCGCGTCGGACCAGTGGCACGTGAATACGTTCTTCAGTTGCTATTTCCTGATGACGGGCCTGCACGGCATTCACGTGATCGTGGGAATGGGCCTGATCTCCTGGATCCTGATGCGCACGCTGAGGAACGATTTCAGCTCGGAATACTTCACGCCCGTCGATCTGGTCGGGCTGTATTGGCACCTGGTGGATTTGATCTGGATATTCCTGTTCCCGCTGTTGTATTTGATTCACTAATGGAAGACCTATGAGCCTGACACATTCCAATGACATTCCGGCGCCGGTGGCGGATGACGCGGGGCCGAACGCTCCGCATGGAGTTCACGCGGTCCCCCGGCGGACGCTGGCGGGGGTTTATGGATTGCTGATCCTGTTCACGGTCATCACCGTGGCGGTGTCGAAGGTGGACCTGGGCCAGGCGAATATCTGGGCGGCGCTGCTGATCGCGGTCATCAAGGGCGGATTGGTGACGATGTACTTCATGCATCTGAGATGGGACAGCCCGTTCAACGGCCTGATCCTCATTACGGCGCTGTTCTTCGTGTCGCTGTTCGTCGGATTGGCGCTGCTCGATTCGCACAGCTATGAGCCGCAGATGAAGCCGACGCCGATGTACATCAAAACCCGATGATTGCCGTGATCAACGGAACAAAAAGCGGATTTCGAGTCCCGCCGCGGGCATCGGCGATCGGGCTGTGGCTGGTGCTGGCGGCGCTGGGGATGCTGTTTGCCTCCAGCATGTTGATGTACGTGCTGATGCGGCTGCATTTCTTCGGCAAGATTTCCGATGAGCCGATTCAAATGCCCGGCCTGGCGTGGGGAAGCACGGCCGTGCTGCTGGCCGGGAGTTTTACGGCCCATCGCGCCGTCGCGGCCATTCGCCTGGAGCGGCTGGCGATCTGCCTGAAATAC
>JBEKXM010000694.1:0-2524 GCA_049512115.1 Tepidisphaeraceae bacterium
CGAAGCGCTTCATCCGTCCCGCGCAGCACGCAGTCGTAAACCTCCACGTTGCGCACGCCTCCGGACATCTCGCTGCCGATCGCGATCCCGCCGTGACCACGGCCCAGCGTGCAATGCGCGATCGTCACGTTTTCGGTCGCCGTCAGAGGCGTCTGCTTGCCCGGCCGCCTCCGGCCCGATTTCAAGCACACCACGTCGTCGCCCGCCGATATGTTGCTGTCGGTTACCGACACGTCTTGGCAGGAATCGATGTCGATCCCATCCCCATTCTGCGCGTAATATGGATTGAAGATCGTGACGCGGCGCACGGTGACGCTGTCGCTCAAAAGCAAATGGATGTTCCAGCTCGCGGAATTGCGGAAAGTCGGACCTTCCAAGAGCACGCGGCGGCAATTGGACAGCACGACCAGCGGCGGCCGCAGCAGATCGCGGTATGGCTGGTAATCCTCAACCCGCAGGGGCCGGGAATCCTGACGCAATTCCGTGAGGGATTTCTGCCCCTTCAACCAGACTTGGGAGGGAAACCAGGTTTGGGACCTTCGATCCACGACGCCGCCTGATCGCACCAGCGCGGCCCATTCGGTGGGCGTGAGCTTGGATTTCTTCACCGGACGCCACGCATCGCCCTGCCCGTCGATAATCCCCTCGCCGGTGATCGCCACGTCTTCCAACTGGTCCCCTGACAGCGGCGAGGCGCACATGACCGTCGGCTGCCCCTCGTAGTTGGTGATCGCCAGGGGATAGTCGTCAAACTTCCGGCTGAAGAGAAGCAAGGCGCCGGGGTTGAGGTGCAAGTCGATGCGGCTCATGAGATGGATCGGTCCGGTGAGCCAGGTTCCGGCGGGAATGGCGACATGCCCGCCTCCGGCGCCGGCGCAAGCGGCAATCGCCTTGCCGATGGCCGCCGTGTTGTCCGTCTTGCCATCCCCGACGGCGCCGAAATCCAGAATGCTCACGGTGCGCGCGGGAATATCCGGCAAAACTATCGCCGGTTGCGCGGACACTGTCGGCGCCTCGGCCGCGGGCGGTTGCGCCCGGCAACCCGCCAACGTCAACAGGGCCAAAAAAATCGCCGATGTGCAGAATATTCTTTTCATTTGACGCTGCTTTCTCGCGATGTCGCCTCGTTCAATCCTTCCACCGTCGCATCCACGATCGCCGGCTTGTCGGCGGAGCCCGATAGGACGCAGTTGACGAACTTGATCCCGCGGGCATGGGCGATTTGGATCGCCTGCGTAGCCGAAATCCGCACGTTGGTCAAAACGACGTCCTCAATCGGCATTTCCGGAAGCCCGACGATCTGGCCGGCGATGGACCCATTGGTCGAAGTCACGTCGCGGATGCGGATATGCCGCCATATCGGGGTGCGATTATCAATCTCCAATGCGCGATCCTGGTCGGGATGAACCGGAATTTTCGGATAATAACTGGTGATCAGAATCGAATTCCTGACGTTCTTCATGGTGAGATTCTGATAGGTGAGATATTCCACCAGCCCGCCGCGCCCGCGCGGAGATTTCAGCCGAATCCCCGCCTCCGTGCCGTCGAAACTGCAATTCTCAACCACCATGTTCCGCAATCCGCCGCTCGATTCGCTTCCCACCGACATTCCATGCCCGTGCAGAAACGTGCAGCCGGTCACCAGAATGTTCTCGCACGATGGCCGATTCGGATCGTACCGGCTGCCGGCCTTCACCGCGATGCAGTCGTCTCCCGTGTCGATCGTGCACGCCCGAATTTCGATGTTATAGCCCGAGGGATCGATCCCGTCGGTATTCGGCGAAACGGCCGGAGCCTTGATGTGAACTCCCTCAATGGTCACGTTCCGGCACTGCGCCGGAACCAAATGAAACATCGGCGAATTGGTCAGGGTGATTCCCTGCACCAGCACGCGCGTACAGCGGATAAGTTCGATGAGCCTGGGCCGTCGAGGTATCCATTCCCATACAATCGGGTCGCTATTTTTTGGAGGGACGAACTTCCTCCACCACTGCGCCCCGTGGCCGTCGATGGTTCCCGACCCGGTGATGGCAACGTCGTGACCATTCTTCAGCGTGATGCAGTTTTGATATTGTCCCTTGTTCAGTTGGAAATCATCGGGCTTGTCGCTGAGAAGAATGGTCGATCCGCCTTCGAGATGAAGATTGAGATTGCTGGCGAGCACAAACGGCGCCGTAAGGAACGTGCCCGGCGGAACATCCACGGTTCCTCCGCCGGCGTTGCGGCAGGCGGCGATCGCTTTTACGATCGAGCCGGTGTCGTAGGTCTTGCCGTCCCCGACCGCCCCGTAATCCGTGATCCTGAAGGTGCGATCGGGAATGCTCGGCCGGGCGACCGTGAAATCGGACGGCAGCGTCGCCTGCGACATCGCCGCCGGCGCAAACGCCAAAAACGCCCCGACACCCAAGATACCCTTCCAAAACAACGGATTCATGATGTCGCTGTTCCCTCGGTTTCCTCCGACAGGTCCTGGCCGCCCGTGAAACTCATTTATTGCGCCCGCTACGATATCGCGCCGGCGTTT
>JBEKXM010000695.1:0-3198 GCA_049512115.1 Tepidisphaeraceae bacterium
CCACCCCCCCGCGGTAATCTGTGATCGCTTTCTGCAACTGCCGCGTCCACTTCTTCACGTTCGCCAGCTTGGTCTGCGCCTCTTCCAATCTTTTCTTCGCCAACTGCACCGCCTTTTGTTCTTCCACCGCCGAAGGAATCGCGCCGCTGGAGTCCTTGTACAAACGCTTGAACCGAAACGCCTCCTCCGCCTTGGCCAACTGCTCCTGCCGCTTGCGGATCGTCGATGTCCAGAAATTCAACCCCTCCCCTTCCAGCCAGCGGACCATCCTGTTAATATCCGAATCCGCATCCCCCAGCGCCCGGCCTGCCATCTCCTGGAATTTCGTCAGGTGGACTCGGAAGTCCTTGATCGCGTCGATGGATTCAACTCGTGCCGTAGTCGACATGGAACGCTCCCATCACAACCAACCCCGCCCTTAGCGCTGCTTGAGATAATCCTCAACAGCCGATGCCTTCTTGGCAAGAAACTTCACGTGCTCCTGCGAGTTCTCCAGGAACGTGCCGATCGCCTTGACCGTCTGGTCGAACGCCTCGGTGAATTTCCGCTGTTCCTGGTCGCGCCACGTCGCTTCCAACCCGTGCAGTTTTGCGTGCAACCCCTGAACCAACCCGTGCAAGTCGTCGTTAAATCGCTTCAGGTCCTGGGCGAATCGGCGCAGTTCGGCCGGATCTACATTAGCTTTAGCCATATCTCGGATCTCCTTGAGCTTTGACTATCCAATCATACCCGCCGCACCCCCGTAAAGTCACCCGATTGCCCGCCGTTGCCGGTTGGCCTCGGCGAGCACGATCGCCGCCGCGTGCGACAGCGGCAGCGATGCGGCCCCCTGCCGCGTCGGAATCGTCACCAGCCCGTCACACAATCCCCGCACCGCGCCGGAAAGACCCCGCTTTTCGCCGCCAATCGCCAGGATGATCCCGCCCGTCAAATCCGCCTCATAAATGGTCCGCTTGGCCCCGGCGATGCAGCCCAATAGCCTCATTCCGCGCGCGCGCAGCTTCTCAATCAACCCCGTATCGTCAAACCTCACCAGCGGCAACCGCTCGAACGCTCCCGACGCCGGGCGCGCGACTTCGATTGGATCGAAATCCCACACGTGCTTTTTGATCAGCACCGCCGACGCCCCCAAAGCCTCCGCGCTCCTCAGCGTGAACCCAAGATTCCGCGCATCCTCCACCCCTTCAATGAGCAGCAGCATCGCCGGCCGCGAAAGCCCTTCCAATATCTCCAACAATTCCGCTTCCGTCGTCCGCGGCTTCGCCGAACAGACGGCCATCACCCCGCCATGCGTTGCCCCATGGGCCATCGCATCCAGCTCCCGCCCCGCCACTCGTTTCACCGGAACGCCCGCCGCCCCCGCCGCTTCCAGCACGTCACGAATCTTCTCATCGTGCGCGCTTTGGCTTACAAGGATGACCTGAAACTTCCTCTGCCGCGCCGCCAGCGCCGCCAAAACCGATTGTCGCCCTTCCAGATGCTCCATGGTGATTGTTCAAGTATAATCGCCCCGTGGCTCGAAACCCCATCCATCAATTATCCCCCGCGTTGGTCAACCGCATCGCCGCCGGCGAAGTCATCGAACGGCCCGCTTCCGTCGTCAAGGAGATGGTGGAAAATTCCATCGACGCCGGGGCTGCTCATATCACCGTCGAAATCGAGGACGGCGGGCGGGCGCTGGTCCGCGTCATCGACGACGGCTGCGGAATCCCCGCCAATGAGCTTCGCCTCGCCTTCGCAGAGCACGCCACCAACAAGCTGCAAACCGATGACGACCTTTTCTGCATCGCAACGATGGGCTTTCGCGGCGAGGCGCTGGCCAGCATCGGCGCGGTTTCACAAGCCCGCCTGCTCAGCCGAACCTCCGACCAGCCAATCGCCTACGAGGTTTACGACCGCGGCGGCCTGATCGACCAGCCCCAGGCCGCCGCCGGCAACGTCGGAACCGTCGTCGAGGTGCGAAATCTATTCTTCAATACCCCCGCCCGCCGAAAGTTCCTCAAGGGTTCCACCACGGAATTTGGCCACATCAGCGAAGCCCTGCTTCGCCTGGCCGTCCCCCATCCCGAGATTTCCTTCCAACTGTCGCACAACGGCCGCGCCACGCTTCAGCTTCCTTCCGACACACCCCGCCGACGCTGGCTTGCCGCCTGGCCCGAGGATTTCGCCGAATTGGGACTCCCGCTTGAAGTTCGCGACGCCGAGATCGCACTGGTCGGCCTCATCGGACTTCCGGAACTGGCCCGCCCCGTCGCCAAGCACCAGTTCTTTTTCCTCAACGGCCGCCCCATCCGCGACCGATTCATCCAGCACGCCCTGCGCGAAGCCTATCGCGGCCTGACCGAGCCCGGCCGCCATCCCGCCGCCATCCTCCTCATCTCCATCCCGCCCCAGGACGTCGACGTCAACGTACACCCCACCAAGAGCGAAGTCCGCTTCCGCGACAGCTCAAGGATTCACGGCCTGATCCTCTCCGGCGTCCGGGAAAAACTGCTTGGAAGCGATCTCGCCCCTTCAGCCATCGCAACCCCTTCGATGGCTCCTTCAGCCACCGATCCCCAGCGCGTCGAATTACGCCAGCGCCTTGCCGAATTCTTCAAATCCGCCCTTCCCGATTCATCTCCGCCGGCCGAATCTGCCTCTTCTCCCTCACCTGCTCCCCTGTCACCTGTTCCCCTGTCATCCTCTTCTCCTTCACCTGCTCAACTGTCACCTGTTCACCTGTCCACTTCGGCTATTCAGCTTCACAACAGCTATCTCGTCGCCGAGAGCGAGGACGGCCTGATCATCATCGACCAGCACGCCCTGCACGAACGCATCATGTACGAAGACCTGCTGGCTCGGCTTTCCCGCGGCCCCCTCGAAAGCCAGCGCCTTCTCATCCCCCTTCCCATCCCCGCCAATGATCGGCAACAGGAACTACTGGAACAGATTCAGCCCCTGCTTGCGCGCCTCGGTATCGAAGCCTCTTCCATCGGTCCCGACGCCATCGCCGTTCACGCTTTTCCCAGCTTCCTGGAACGTCTCGATCCCGCCGATTTCCTCGGCGAGCTTCTCGAACGCGGCGAACAAGAGGCCCTCGATCTGAACCACGAAGAACTTCTCCACGAAGTCCTGGACATGATGGCCTGCAAAGCCGCCGTCAAAGCCGGCGACCCCCTCTCACCCGCCGAAATCGAAGCCCTTCTGGCTCGCCGC